>NZ_JAQCWA010000019.1:0-49177 GCF_027684505.1 Butyricicoccus sp. AF18-9LB | reverse complement strand
CGGCTTCCTTGCGAAAATCAAAACGCAGGTTTCTCGCATTCGTAAAAACGTGTGTGTTAACAAAAAGGACAAGCCGCGTGCCGTCCGCCGCAGGCTGCGCAGGCAGATCGAGCAGCAGATCAACGCCGACGCGCTCCGCCGTCAGTTCGGCAGCGAGCTGACCGGAACGGTCGTGACGGCAGTCTGCAACATCAAGTACGCAGACAAGCTGTTCATCAAGGGCGCTGCGGTCACGCAGGACAGCCGCGAGCAGATCTCCCGCCGTATTTCTCAGGAAAGCATGGAACGCTTTCTGAACAGCGTCACGATCGACTTCGGCCGCATTGAAAACCCGGTTGCATACTTACAGACTTCCCTGTATACCTACCATCAGAAGCTGCTGCAGCCTTCGCAGGCCGAGCCTGTCAGCACCGGCACATCCGAGCAGCCGCTGGCCGACTGGGAACTGGAGTGGCTCGAGCGCGTAAAAGCAAAACGCCATTCGCAGGAAACCGAATAACCTTTTAAGCCATGATTGACCTCATGGCTTATGGTCGTGCTCGGAAAATCATATTTCCATCCCCAAACACCGATGACGGCAGAAAAGCCGTCATTTTTCTTTATCTGCCATACCATTACCCTGATTTTACAGGGTACTCTGTTTACAGGCAGTATGCTGAAAGACAAGATGCTTTTTGAGCAGATGCAAAACAGGCGGATATACTAAAATCCTTACCTACTAAAACTTCTTTATTCAAACTTCACTACTCAATCTTTCTGACAGAAAAGGAGAGAAAAGAGTGAGAAATACACGATCTGAACGAATTTTAGAACCAATAGAAAGAGATAACGTTATAAAGTTACAAAGTCTTGACGTTATAATGGCACAGGTATATAATAAGAATAACGTTAAACAGTTATAACTTTACAAAGTTGAAAGAGGTGGAGAACATGTCTGCGATATTTGCACTGGCCAACCAGAAAGGCGGCGTTGCGAAAACCACAACGACAGGCACGCTGGCGGCCGGTCTGAAAAAGCAGGGCTTCAGTGTGCTGACGATCGACTGCGACCCGCAGGGCAACCTGTCGATGTCGGTAGCTGCCGAGAATCAGGACAGCGCGACCATGTACGAGGTCATGAAGGGAACGGTCTCGGCGCGGGAGGCCATCCAGCACACATCCAGCTGCGATATCATTCCGGCCAATACCATCCTTGCGGGCATTGAGCAGGAGCTGCACAACGTCGGCAAAGAGATGACGCTCCGCGAGAAGCTGCGCGACGAGCAGACCGGCGTTGCGGAAGAATACGATTACATCCTCATCGACTGTCCGCCGTCACTCGGTCTGCTGACCGTGAACGCCCTGACCGCTGCCGACTATCTGCTCATCCCGACCATGGCGGAGACCTTTGCGGCGTCCGGCATCACCCAGCTGTATGATACTTACAAGTCGGTAAAGAAATACACCAATCCGGCGCTCAGGATCGACGGCGTACTGCTCACGCGCACCGAGCGCACCCGTGTCACTAGGACCATTCAGGAGCTGACCGAAAAAATCGCGGACTACATGGGCGCGGACGTTTACCGCACGACCATTCGCAGCAACGTGATCATCAAGGAAGCGCAGGCTGTGCAGGAGAACGTGTTTGACTACATCGAGAGCAAGGCACAGACCAAGGGCGAGCGCGTTTCCGAGGCCAGCCGGAATTTTGTGAATGACTGTCTGAATTTCGTCAAAGAGTTTGTGGAGAAGGAGAGGGAACAGTAATGGCAAGACTCAGTGCAGAGGAAATGTTCAAGAATATGATCGGCCGCAAGGACGAGGAGCCGCAGCCGGCACAGGAAACCGCTGCCGCGCCGACTGCGGAAAAGAAGAAAGCCTCCACCGTGCAGGTGACCGTGCGTCTGCGCCCGGAGCAGCATAAACAGCTCAAGGCGGCAGCCTTCCACCGCGACTGCGATATGTCTGAGCTGGTACGGCAGGCACTCGATCAGTTTTTCGCGTAACGTTGTAAAGTTGTAACGTTAGAACTTTATATGCAAGAAATTCCGACAAAATAAGGCGTATTTTGTCGGAATTTTGTATTTTATAAAATATTATCTAAATAAAAGTTATAACTTTACAACGTTATAAAGTTATATACTATTGATTTACAGCGTCACATCCACCTTCCATCTCATACGTTAGAACGATTTATATTCGGATTAGACGGATAGAATATAGGGTATGGTTCCGAGGAGATTTATGTTATTTGCTTAGACTCAAACTGTAGACGAGATAGCGGTCAGTTGACACTCTCGGTATTTGAAGCGGTAAGCGATTTGGCATCTGACAGCGGGGCGTTTACCATCAACCCGACCGCTCTCCCTGTGACGCCGAACCAGCACTGCACCAGAGCGCAGATTATGACGTTTCTATATCGGCTATAAGGCAGCAAATAAGTAATGAAAAAAGGAGAAACTGCGGGTGCAGTTTCTCCTTTTTCTATACTGGTTATAGTATAAAGTTATAAAGTTACAACTTTCCGCTCTGCTCACCCGCCAGATACCGTTTGAGCAGAAACGCGCAAAAGTACGGGAACGTATAAATATCATCACTGAACCCGATATTTCCGGCGGTAAATTTGATGCCATAGTGAATATCCTCATACTTATCGCTGGTGATGAGCGTGCGCAGAGATTTCGCCGTGCCTCTCTGGGCCTTGACCTCGACCGGAATGAGCGCGGATGCCGTGCGGACGAAGAAATCCTGCTCGAGCGTGGAATCCTCGCGCTTGTAGTAATACAGCTGATACCCGGCCTTGACGAGCGCCTCACCGACCACATTCTCATACAGTGCGCCCTTGTACACGCCGAGGTTTTTGTTGGCGCGCAAGTCCTCCTGCGCCTCCTCATCGAGCATGGCGACGAGCTGGCCGCTGTCCGCAAAATACAGCTTGTACTTTGTCTCGTCGTAATTGCCCTTGAGCGGCAGTTCCGGGAAATTCAGGCAGTAGCAGATGTTGACCATACCGGCATCGTTCAGCCACTCAATGCAGCCGCGGTAATCGCGGAAACGCGCACCGGACGCGACCTTGGAAATCTGGAATTTCTTATTATCCTTGGCAAGCTGCACCGGAATGTGCTGAAACACATTCAAAATGCGGGTCTGGTCCATGCCGTCAGCGCATTTGCGGATGTTCTCTTTGTAGTCCGCGATCAGCTGGCGCTGGGTTTCGAGTGAGCCTTCAAACGTGCCCTTTTCGATGAATTCGCGGACAACGGCAGGCATGCCGCCGAGAATGCAGTAGTTAAGGAACAGCTCGCTGCAGACCGACATTTCCAGTTCGTTGAACGGTGTCAGCGTGTGCATATGCGTCAGCATATCGTCGATAAAGGCATCATCGTAGCCGCCGGCCCACAAAAATTCCTCAAAGTCCAGCGAGAACATCTCGTAATCGGTCTTGTAGCCGACACTGTTGCTCTCAATTTTACGGTAGTTGAGACCGAGCATGGAACCGCTGCAAATGACGTCGAACCGGCCGTCGATCTTAAAGAATTTGAGCGCGGTCGCAATGTCGGGAAACTCCTGCAGTTCATCGAAGAAAATCAGGGTCTCACCCTCGATAAAACGCTTAGACGGATCGATACGCGAGATATTTTTGATGATATCCGCCGCTTTGTAGCCGTCCGCGGTGATCATTTTGTACTTTGGATCTTCCACGAAGTTGATCGTGATAACGCTCGTGTAGTTGCCATCGGCAAAGCGCTGAATGGATTCGGTCTTGCCGACCTGCCGCGGCCCTTTGACGATAAGCGGCTTTTTATCCGGATTTGCTTTCCATGCCGACAGAAAAGCGTCGATTTTGCGTTTTAGATAGAGCATTTTGTTTCACCTCTCATGAGGGTATTATACCCCGACAGAGGAAGAAATGCAATTGCCCGCACAAAATTAAAGCGAGAATTATTAGTCTGTTCACATTTTATGAGCGAGTTATTGCATATAAATCACATTTTTAAGGTTTCACTGCCGTGCGGCAGAGGATGTGCAGCAGCGGTTGAGTTGGTGCGAACCTCGTGTTATAATAACAATAAATAGTAACAACTCGAGCCCCTGCGGGGGACAGCAACAAAAACAAAAAAGCATGCATATAGCATGCTTTTTTGCTTTCTATCACGCTTTTTGATACCAGCCGTTCGTCTGTTCAATAAGCCCAAGCTGCTCGAGCTGCCCAAGCCGCTGCTTGGTATAGCGCGGGTTCAGATGAATCTTCACCGCGATCTGCCGCAGGCTATGCGGCTGCTCGAGCAACACGAGCATCGCATCATACCGCCTGATCCTGCGCGCCGTATGTGCCCTTGCGCGCTGGATATGATACAACCGTCGGCGTTCCTCGACACTAAGCTGGTCGACGATGCGCAGCGCCTTTCCCGGACGTGCGAGAATGGCAATACTGCAATCATCCTGTGTGCGCGGACAGACCACGGAAGCGAACGTGTCGGCAAGCTGCCGCTGTAGCACATCGGCGCGGATGAGACACGCGCGCTGTATCACATCGGTCAGGATATCCGCGAGCGCGCGGCTCGGTTTGTGATACAGGCTGTGCTCGGTGCCGTCGCTCATCAGCACGAATGCGGCTTTGTCCCGCAGTTCGCCCTTGAACAGCCGCATGGTCTCGGCGGCCTTGTCCGAGGTGACAAAGGTGGTCTCATTCGCAAACTCGCCGTTGTCCGGCACGGACGCTACTTTGAGTGTATCGCCATCCAGATACCCGATCACGCCATCCCCGATATGCGCGAGCAGAAACCGGTTTTCGCTGACCGCCGCCAACAGCAGCGTGCATGCCAAATCGTGTATATTGCAGCGATGTTTTTCGGCTTCTTCGGTCAGCTCATGCCGCAGGACGGAGAGCATCTCCTGCCGAACAGCCTCGGCATCCTCACATTCCTGATACTGAGCAAACCGGTCCGCGGCCAGTTCGGCGGCGGCTCGGACCACCCGTTCCGCGCCGAAATGCGACAGCCGAGCCGAACCGGCGCCGTCCGACAGCACAATGATATGCACGCCGTTTTTGTCCAACCGGAAGGTCTTATCCTGACAGGGCACACCGCTTTTCCGGTGTCCGCTGCCTTGTGCGGCACAGCATACCGATCTCCACATGTGATCGCTCCTTTCTGTTACAGCTCGGCCCAGCCCTTGATACCTTCAAAGTCGAGGGAAATGCTCTCACCGGCGATGGACTGGGATGTGGTGGAAACACTCTGGCTGAGCCACTCGAAGAACTCGCGGAATTTCAGTCCTTTCAGCTTGAGCGGCGAACGCATCGGTGAAAATTCGGCCAGCGCCTTCATATCGGCATGGGCGCCGATGCCGATTGGAAAAACGGATAGCTTTTTGTCTCTTGCAAGGCTGTCCATACGCTGTTTGGCGCGTGCCAGCTGGTCGGCAGCACCGTTCGGTGCACCGTCGCTCATCAGCACGAACCACGGCTGAAAGTAGTCCACGCCGACACTACGGAACTGCTCCTTGCGGCGTTCGAGCAGGTCAAGCCCCAGGTTGATAGCCTCGCCCATGGGCGTCATGCCGCCGGCTGAGAGCATCGGTACCTCCGGCTGCTGGTCGAGGCCGGAGAAATCCCGCAGGCAGACCGGCTCCGTGCCGCCGAAGGTGATAACGCAGATATCAGCGGCGTACAGCGCGGTCTCGTCCTCCTTGATGGCCTGATAGAACTGGTGAACACCTTCGTTCAGTTCCTGAATGGGCAGGCCGTCCATCGAGCCGCTGACATCCAGACACAGGCACACCGGAACGCGGGCAGACGGGTTGCTGACCAGGTTTTTGCAATCAAACAGATATTTTTCGGTAGTATACATAGAAAACACTCCTTTAGCGAATTGAATTGGTTTCAGGGAACAGGTTACATACGGAACCACTTCTCCAGTACGGAGAGGAAGGAGGAGCGGTCGGATTTGATCGGCTCATCGGTCTGCGGTTTCTCTTCACGCGGCATCTGATAGGGAATATCGCTGAAAATAGAGCCGCTTCGGCGTGTCCGGCAGACCTTGCAGCGGCGCGGCAGATGAAAATCCTTCTTGTCGTAGGATTCCTTTTCGCCGTAGGTGATGGAGAACGGCTTTCCGCAGTCCGCGCAGAGCAGTGTCGTGTAGACGGCGTTCTTCTTGTGGTAGCAGTCCGGGCACACGGTCCGTCTCGGCGCCTTTTTGATGTACTTGTGGTAGTTTTTGTACACCATCTCCTGCCCGCACTCGGCACAGTGATAGGTCTCGCCCTTGTTCAGACAGTCACCGCAGATGCCCTCCATCGCCTTGTCAGCCGGCACTTCATTGCCGCAGATGCGGCACTTGATGTACGCAACGTGCGGGTTCTTTTTCAGCCGGGTCGGGAACAGCTCCATCGACATGCTGTCGTGCTCGCACAGCTTGCCGCTCTGCAGCAGGTCGAGGTAATACTCGAACTTGCGCAGCCACACATCCGTGCTGAAACGGGTCTGCTCGGTGCTGTGCAGACCGCCCTTGCGGAAGGTCTCATAGAAGTCGTTCTTGAGGTAGCGCGGCAGGTGGCTCCAGCAGAAGCGCCACATCCCTTCGGGAGCCTTGCCGGAGCAGCGTTCGCCGGAGGCATAGGCGAAATCACCGTTTAAGATGTTCTCAACCTGGTTTTCGCCGCCCTGCAGGGAGTACGGCGGCTTGCCGGGCAGCATGATCATGAACAGCAGCGTTGCAACAGCGAAACGCTCGTTGCCGATGGTGCGCAGGAAGGTCGAGAAGTCCTTGCGCTGGATCTCCGGTGCGGTGAAGTTGATGGTGCCGACTGGACACGGAAAGCCTTCGATCTGGTAGCTGTCGGTATCAACAAAGTACACCTCGGTCGGGGAGACAACCAAAATATTGTTCGGGTTGATATCGCCGAGGATAACGTTGCGGTCGTGCAGGTACTTCAGTTTTTTCAGGATGGTGATGCACAGCGTCACCGTGTCCTGCTTGGTCCAGCTTGGGAAATATTTTTTGAGCAGCTGCGGCTGAAATACGCACTTTTGCAGTTCGCGTCCGTGCGCCTGCCGCATCAGATAGCCGACAAAGTTGTATTCTTTGTCGTACAGCAGCGCCAGCGGAAAGCAAACGCCGTCGCAGCTGAGGTTCTTGCGCGCCAGCAGGCACAGCTTTTCGTGCCGGGTGCGGTTCAGCTTTTCCTTTTTGTAGATCTTGGCGACCATGCCGGGAATGTTGGTCTGGTAGATCGTGCCTTCACCGCCAGCGGTGATCTTGCGGCACAGCTGAATGTTCTTACGGTTGCTGTCGTACAGCGCGGTTACAGTCGCGCCTTCGGATGGAACGGACGAAACCATCCAGTTGCAGGCGTAGGATTTCACCTTGTCGGCCAGCCGGAAGCAGTCATCCGGCGGCACGGCAGCCGGACGGCGAACGGCGGCAGTCTCCGACTTGCTTACCGGTGTTTCACGGCGTTTGGGTCTGCCGAAGATGCCGAGACAGCCGTTCTCGGTGATGCGCTCAACGCGGATGCTGCGCACGCCGTTTACCGCCTTGCTGCTGCGGATGTTCATAATATCGGCTGCAAGATTGTGATCCTGCGTGATGAGCAGCAGATCGTAGCGCAGACGGAACCGGGTAAAGACGGTCTGGAACACGTTGTCCGCGAACAGGCGGTCGTTGTCATCGCCGTAGATGGTGATGAGGTTGGCTTTCTGCAGGCGGTCAATGGTGCTGAGCGCTTTGCAGGCCAGCTGACTGCGGCGCGGATCGACGTGTTCGGGCGCTTTCGCGTGCTTTTCCACCTCGCGGCAGACCTGCAGCGGCACGATGATCTGCTTGTTCTCGCGCAGGAGAAGGGGAATGATGTTGCCCCAGAACTGATCGGCGTTTTCATTCATTAAACTGCAGGTGTCGATGAAGATGAGATACTTCTTAACGGTCTCTTCGAGGTGCTCGGCAAATTTCTTTTCTACGGTATACAACATGATAATTCTCCTTTCAAATCAGTGTCCGCTCAGTTGCCGAACGGCACCGTGGTATATGCGCCCAACTGCTGCAGGTGAGCAATGCGGCTGTTCTTATCCGGATGGCTGCTGGCGAGTCTTGCGAACAGGCCGGTCTCGCGTTCGTCACCGATGCGGTCAAGCAGTGCGCAGAGTGCGTCACCGAAGCCAAGATGGAACGCGAACTCGTCCGCTTCGTACTCGGCGGAACGGCTCGAGTGCATGACGAGGGTGGTGCCGACGCCGCTCCACACCCAGCTGCAGAAGCCGACGAACAGGATCATCATCGCGTGGCAGATCGAGTTCATCACGAGTGCGAATACGCCGTCTCGTCCGCCGACCAGCAGCGCCGCCAGATCGGCACCCCAGTGAATGAAGTTGATGAACAAACGAAGGAGCAGGAGAACGGTGGTGATGATCATGTTGCCGATGGTGACGAACAGGATGAGGTCGGTGTCCTTGTGGGCGATGTGGCCGAACTCGTGAGCGAGTGCAGCCTTGATCTGCTCCGGCGGCATGTGCAGCAGTCCTTCGGTGATGCAGATGGTTTTGCGGCCGGTGGCAAAGGCGTTGGCGGACTTGTCGTCGTTCATGAACAGCTGCACGTCTGCGGGAACGGACGGGTCAAGCTCGCGTGCACGCTCGTGTACTTCACGAAACAGCGGCATGATGTAGTTGAGGTAATCGGTTCGGCAGATTTTTTTGCAGCCGGTCTGCAGACGCAGCAGCCACTCGCCGAACGGCGAAAGCGCAACCGCAAGGGACAGCGCATAAAGGACGGCGCCGATGAGCAGTCCGACCGGCACAGGAACATTGCTGGAGTAGAACACGAGCGCGGAGCAGCCGCTGATGATGAGGACGTTCAGGATGAGGTAAATGATCAGAGAAATGTTGGATTTCCGCAGGATTCGTTTGAAAAGATCAATGAAATACATAATAATCGCTCCTTAAAAGTTGTTTTGTTTTCAGCTGATGTACATAGTATAGCATCGGGATATCCATCGGAGATTTCAAAAACAATAGAAAACACAGCCATGGACCGCTGACAGCTGGGTCTATGGCTGTGTTCCATTTTTTCGGAAAATATGGTATACTAAGGACAATACCGTACAATACAGTACATCACGGGGGAACGACATGGACGAAAACAGAGAAGAACGCTTTTACGACCTGTTAGAGGCCGATGAAAACGATGCGGAAGCGCAGTATCAGATCGGTCTGTGCTATTTAAACGGCGACGGAACCGATAAGGATACCCAGAAAGCAGAAACGTATTTCCGCCGTGCTTCCGAACTGGGGCATGCAGCGGCAGCGGAGATGCTGGGGAAGGACAGTATTGCCGATCAATCTCCGAATACCGAGAATGTTAGCCTGCCGGAACTGTGTCTGCGCGCCGAAAAGGGAGATGCGGATGCGCAGTATGCAGCGGCAATGCAGTTTCTGGAGAATAATCGCTCCGAAGCACAGCGTTACCTGCGTATGGCGGCCGAGCAGGGTCATGCGATGGCGTGCTACCAGCTGGCCAGAACCATGCTGCCGGATACGCTCGATTATGGATGTGCTGTACACGAGGAACAGCCGACTTATCAGGAAGCCGTAACGCTGCTTAAAAACGCGGTGGACTGCAGCTGTGCACCGGCAGCGGAGATGTTGGCGCAGTGCTACCTGTACGGACTCGGCGTAGCGCACGACCGCGAACAGGCGGAAAAGAATTTTGAACGCGCGGTTCGGTTTTCCACGCCAGAGCAGGCGGCGGAACAGATGCTTCAGTTAGCACTCCGGTATGCCGAAGGAGAAGATATTGACAAAAGTCTGGGTAAGGCGTTCAGCTGGGTGCGAAAGGCCGAGCAAGCCGGTATGACGGACGCGCGTGCGCAATTTGACGAAAGGCTCGCACAGTACGAGCAGAAGAAGAAGGAACGCGCAGAACAGGAGCGGCGGCAGGCAGAAACGCACGCCGAATGGCAGCGACAGCAGGCGCAGCTGGCCGCCGAGCAGCGGCGGCACCAGGAGGCTATCGCGGCGGAGGAACAGAAACAGCAGGCAGCTGCCGAAGCCGAGCAGAGGAAGCGCCGGGAGGAGGAGACCAAACAGCGGCAGGAGGAAATTGACGCTGCTGCAAAGAAATTACATAGCGAACGCCAAAAGCAGCAAATAAGAGATACGTTCTATCATTATCTGGACCGCGTGTTGGAGATTTTGGGTCAGATCGCTGGCGGCATCTGCAAAGTGCTGATGTTTATCTTTGGTGGTATTTTCTCCCTGATAGGTTCAAAAGATAAAGACGAATCTTCCTGCGGCTGTATACTGCTGTTTATTGTTGTAGCGTTAATTTGGTATGCAGGAAGCCAGGTATTACATATCTTTTCGTAAAATAAACAGCCTGACCTTATGGTCAGGCTGTTTTTCTGTTATTACAGGTCGTTCAATATGGTCTGCATCTCCTGCTGCAGCGCGGAAATCCTTTCTTGTGCTTCCTTGATCTGCGTGTTCAGCAGTTGTTTTAGCTGGTTGTTACGGTCAACATTCGCCGAATGATTTTTGAGATTCCGGATCTTCTGCACCGTCTGGAAGATGTTCCACAGCATGGCCAGAAGAATAACAAATGCCCATGCAAGCATCATCATACCTACATTATCTGCGTCCGGATCCTGCGGAAGCAATACGCCCCAGAACATCAGCGTCATAAACAGGAAGATAAATTCCGAAATATAGCGGCGGATGCTTCCTTCACGCCAAAACTTAAACATAAATATACCGCTGAGAATCTCGCACAGGCTGATTATAACCGCGTTGGTGCCGTTGCCAGACTGGAAGGATAGCAGCACAAGCCCCAGCATACTTATTGCTGAAACTACTGCACCGATGACCAAAAGGGTTCTCTGAGCCTTTCCCGGCGGTGTGCTGATATCATGCGGCATGGTTAGCCATTTATGCACATTTTCGCGTTCAAACTTTTGCGATTGCGCGCGTGTTACTCGCAGCTCTTGCAGTTTGTTTTCCCATTCCTGCAATTCCTGCTGAATCTCATCATAACGCTTTTGATTTTGGGCTTTGGCCGCCTGACGTTGCTGTTCTTTTTCCTCGGCCTCGCGCTGCTTGACGGCTTCGGCTTCCTGCCTCTGCCGCTCCTTCTCCTCGGCGTCACGCTGCTTCGCTGCGCGATAGTTCTCTACATCGCTGCTGAACTGCTCCATCGCATCGGACACACCGGCGTTTTGCGCGCGCTTGACGTAGCTGAGTGCCTTACCGTAGCTTTCCGGCACGCCGTTGCCGACCGCGTAACGCTCGGCCAGCTCGACCAGCGCCATCGGCTTTCCCTGCTGTGCGTACAGCTCGGCGGCCTTGACAAAATACGCCTCGGCCTGTTCCGGGTCGTTCTGCAGCGTACCGCGTGCGTTCAGATAGCAGTCGGCCAGCCGTTCTGCCGCATGCGGAATACCGCAGTCAAGCGCATTTTTGAAATAGCGGACTGCCTGTTTTTCCTTCTCGAACCGATCATTCTGGTTTGCACAGTTCATCGACTGCTGCAGCAGGCTTTCGCCGAGTTCGTCGCACGCCTGCCCGTTGCCCTGGTCAGCCGCAGCTTTCAGATAGCGGTCTGCTTCGGTCTGCGCCATACCGTGCGCCATGAAGTACCGCGCTGCCGCGTACTGCGCGTCCTTGTCTCCATCCTCGGCTTTCATACACAGTTCGAGGATGTCGGTCTCCGCAGGTTCCTCCGGCGTGCCATGATTGCCGCTTTCGAGCAGCGCTTTCGCCTGCTCGTGTCCCTGATTTGCGGCTCGTGTCAGCCACTTTTCGGCTTCGGCGGTGTCCTTCTCCGTGCCGTCGCCGTTCAGATAACACAGGCCGATCTCATATTGAATGCCGGCGTCATCGGTGTTTTCTTCCATCAGATCATAAAAACGATCTTCTCTGTTCATTGGATGTTCCCCCTTGTTTCTGTATTTTCAGACAGTGCTTTTCGGAGTACCGCCGCAAGCTCCTCCTGCAGCACCTTTGGTCCTTGCAGCTGCACCATTGGGCCGAGATACAGCAGCCGCCGAACGATCTCATGCGCGTCAAACCGGTACCACCGGAAGGACAGCTGCACCATATCGTGCGAGGTCTGCCGCGTTTCCTCGAACTGCTGGTTCTCGAACACGAGAAAACAGCGTTCGACGGCTCCCTTTTCCGGTTTGACGGCCAGCCGCACCGGTTCGGGTATGAGCAGGCGTTCCATCGCCTGTTCGATCTTCTCTTCCGGCACATCGCTCGTCTGCATCGGTTCCGGTTCGAGGATGTTCTCTAACTTGGCTTTGATCGTGCGGTCCTGCTCCTCAGAATAGAGGATCAGCCACCAACGGCGGTCAAACGCGCTGTATTCCAGCTTCCATGGCAGAGCGGAGGCGGTCTGCGGCGTTTTGTCATCCCGGGTGCGGAATCGGTAGCGGATGTTCTGCCGACCACGTATCGCGCGGAGCAGCGTCCGAATTTTCTCCTGCTCCTGCAGGCCGCATGGCGCTGCATGCGGTGCATAACGCTGTATTGCGTCAAACGAATCGCTGCCGCCGCAGAACTCCGACAGGCGGTCGTACAGGTTTTCCTCGAGCAGCAGCCGCGCCTCCGGCATGGCCAGCATGTACGAGAGCCACTGCTTTTCAGTCTGCTGCATCGGCAGGCGCAGTTTTCGGTAGTTAAGGTTCAGATAATAGCGATTGTCCGCGCGTTGGACAATTTCGTAATCGAGCAGCGGTTTTATGACCGAATCTGCTTCGGTAAGCCCTTTTTTTCTCGCCAGTTCAAAGGCTTCGCGGACGGAAATCGTTTGACCGCCTTGCAGCCGCGCGAGCAGCTCCAGCGCGAGAAGAAAGGCGCGATTATAGTATTTATGAAACAAATTCACGGCATATTTCTCTCCAGATTTTCGAGCATTTGTGTCAGATGGGACGAGATCCGGCTGTCCAGATCGTGTTCTCCGGGCAGAATGCGCAGCCACGGCGCAAAGGAGCGCAAAAACGGCACCAGTTCACCCGGATCGTTGACATAAGCGCAGTAGTATTCCTGCCCGTCCTGTTCGATGATCTGTCCCTGCCGTATCTCGCGTTCGAACTGGGTGCGCATACCGGGCGCGCTGTCGAAATGCAGTTCGGCACGAACCTCGGTTGTATCTCCGTAGGTGATGCGGCCCGAGCAGCCGGTGTGCGTGAAGGTGTCGGCAACCGTCTGCACCGCGTGTTCCCAGACCTCCTCGGATACCGGTTTACCCTTTTTCACCGCATGGATGCTGCCGAGCCGCACCATCGTCGGCATTTCACCGCGCATACCGAGCAAATACCAGCGGCCCAGCCGGGTGTCGATGCGAACGGCCACCGGCAGCAGCGTTACGGTTTCTGCCGCCGGCTTGACACGTCCCTGCACGGCCTTTTCGGTTTTCAGCTTGTCCCATTTGACTTCCGCTTCGGCGTGCTGCGCGATGATATCCAGCAGCTGATAGACCAGATCCTCGTCCAGGATATTGGCGTTTGTGTTATGGCGCAGCAGGAAAGGAGACGGATGCTCATGCGTATCGCCACGGCGATAGCGCTCGTGTGCCACCTGTTCGCAGATAAAATATCCGGTTGCGCGAGGATAGCCGACACCCGAAGCAAAGGTGACGAAATGCTCGAACTGCATCAGCTCATCTTCGGACAGAATGCCGAGAATGTCCGGCGAGACGGCAAACCGGCTGCCGTTTTTACACAGATAACCGGCGCTCGCCAGGTCTTTCAGGTGGCGCAGCACCCAGTTATACAGCGAAGTGCCGTCGGCATCGCTTTTACCCTCTTTTTCGAGTCGGCTGCACAGTTCAGGTGCGGTAGCTGGCTTCTGCGCCAGACCATTCAGCATGGAGAGCGTCAGCGGCAGTTCCTTTTGCTCGTCCATCGTGTACAGCGAGTAGCTGCCGGACAGACCGTATTTTCCGCTCTCGGTATACAGCCGTTCCATCCGCGGGTACTTGTGTCCGCCGCGGACAAGTGCATTCTGCTCATCCTTCGGAAAGATATCGTAGATCAGCCGCAATTCCTGATCGTAGGATTTGACCTTGATGATATTCGCCGCTTCAAAATCCTCGCGGGAGAAAAAGCCGTATAAGTAGATATGACTGAGCAGGCTGCGAATGCTCTCGTACTGCCGCCGTCCTGTGATGTTTTTACCCATAACCCATCCTTTTTTCGTTTCTCTCAGAGTTTGAGCAGATTGGGATCCGTGTGGCCCTCCTGCTTTTCCTGCACCCGAATGACGATCAGGCTCATATCATCCGAGGTGCGGGACCAGAACACTTCGTTCATGTTCTTTTCCAGCAGAAAGCTGACCTCGTCCTCTTCCTTCTCTTTCAGCCAGCGTGCAATGGTCCGGCAGGCCGGAGCAGGCTCGCCGGTCGAAGTCTGATACAGGCTTTTCGCCGTGCCGTCGCTCATCATGAGCAGGGTGCTGCCGGCTTGGAGCGTGCCCTTCTGAATTCGCAGATGCTCGACCGCATCGTCGCCGGTGATGAACCAGGTTTCGTTTTCGTATTCGCCGTTTTCCGGCGGACTGAATGTGCGCATTTCGCCATTCGGCTCTACAAGAATCTGCACACCGTCTCCGATGTGACCGGAGATATAGCGGCCGTCCTCAGCGATGGCAACAAACAGCAGCGTGCACGCCTGATCGTAAAGCGAATAGGGTTTGTTCAGCATGGCATTGGTGGCTTCGACCCATGCACCGGTTGCGACCATGTGCGGTTCGTATTCCCAAAAATCTTCAAAGCGTACGTTCAGCTTGCTTGCAACCGCAACGGTTGCCAGCTCTGCACCGATGTGGCTGTACGGACGGCTTCCGGCGCCGTCTGCAAGTGCAGCCGTGGTGTAATCATCACCGGCGAATACCGCTGTTTTGTCCTGACAGGGGATGTTATGCAGACTATGGTCCGAGCCGGTCACCCTTGCTAAACTGATCTTGAATTCCATACGGTTCACCTCTTGTAAACGGTCTTTACTTCACCCCATTCAGCGGTAGGATCGTACTTGACTTCCTCGCCGCTGAGCGATCGGCTGGTCTTTTGGATACTGCGGCTCAGCCAGCCGAAAAAGTCCATAAAGCGCAGGTCGTTCAGATACTGCACCTGACCGTCCGGCGACAGTTTGCCGAGCGACGTATACTCCGCCTTATCCGCATCGCCGACCGACACGCACAGCACGCTGAGGTGCTTTTCGTCACTTTCGGTCTTGAGCAGCCTGGCGGCCTTGTCCAGATCACGCATGGACTGGCTTTCGTCGCCGTCTCCGATCAGGACGAGCCATGGACGGTAATGGCTGACACCGACCTTGTTGTACCGCTCGAGACGCCGCTGCAGAATGGTATGTGCGGTGAACACGGCGTCGGCAAGCGGCGTTTCACCGTCGGCGTGCAGTTCCGGAATTTTGAGCCGATCAGGCGACTCAAAATCGCATTCTACACGGGCCGAGGTTCCGCCGTAGCTGACAATGCACAGTTCAACCGAATCCGCCGCGATCGGATCGTTCTCCAGTTCCCGGCGAAAGCGTTCGAGACCCTCCATCATCTTGTGCAGACGACCGTTCTGCAGCATGGAATACGAGCAGTCCACGCATACGATGATCGGTGTGCGCGATTCCGGATTGTTGGCCAGTTCTGTAAGGCTGATCTTGCTTTCCTCCGGTGTCTCTACCGGATATTTGGGTTTTTTACTGGAAGCCATAGTGGTTTCTCCTTTCGTGCACGGAGGTTATCGGGTTCCCAAATGCTTGGCAAGGCAGCTGGAGCACCAGACGGATTTTCCTTTCATCCGCATCTCGCGGATCTGAGCCACGCTGCGGTTGTAGATGAAAGCGCCGCAGTCGTCACAGTGTTTGGCGCTCAGGCAGTCCGGGCACAGAATGTCTTTGTTCTTGCGTTGAAGGCTCAGGACTTTACCGGCGGTTGTGGCAAATTCCTTGCCGCATTCCGAGCAGGTAACGCGGTAAGTCTGGTGGTTCAGATTCTGCTGAATATCCCAGCAGAACAGACAGAGCATGGGCTCACGGTTCGCCTGACGGCGTTCATATACATCCTTGCCCAGATTGAATGGTTTTCCGCAGTCCTCGCAGACCAGATCGACCATTTCGGTGCCGTCCTCGGACACATCGGAAATATCCTTGTACGAGTTCGGAATCAGTTCGTCCGTGCTGTGCCCAAGCTCGATCTGGCGGACATACTCGGTCATGGTCTCGGCCCACTCGGCAGCGGTTGAACGTTTTTTGTTGGTGAACGTGTTGTAGAACGGCGTTTTGACACGGCGTGTGGTGTGGCTCCAGATGTAGCGCGAAAAGCCGACAGGCGGGTTGAGTTTGCTGTTGGCAGGCTGGTCCTCATCGTCCGAACGGTAGGGATACGGAAATGTACCGGCAATAATAGCATCGACTACATCCTGATTGTTGTTGTTGCGGCTCTCGTAGGGAGCACGGCCAAGCGTGAGGATCTCGAACAGCAGTACCGCGAGGGAATACTGCTCATCCTGAATGGTGCGGGTAAAGCCAAAGTCCACTCTGCCGAGGCGTTTCATCTCTCGATGGCGTTCCGGCGGCGTGTAGCGCACCGTGCCGACTGGACAGCCGAAAGCGCCGACCTGGTAGCTGTCGCAGTCTACAAAGCTGACACTGCAGTCCTGCGCGACCATAAAGTTGCGCGGATTGATATCGCCCATTAAAATATCGTGGCTGTGCATCTGCGCAAAGATGGACGCAATATTGGCAGCAATCTGTGCCAGACTTTTGCGCGTCCAGCCGCGCTCGATGATGCGGCGCTGCCCACGGCCGGGATGGAACACGGTCAGCGCCAGTTCGACACCGGCGGCACTCGGCATGAGAAAACCGACCGGGATTTCATCCTTCGTGTACAGCATCGCGCACGGCCAGCAAAGACCGTGAATATGCGGATCATGCTGCACCATGTAGTCCAGCTTGTTCTTACGCTCAGTGTTCATTCGCTTTCCGGTGTAGATTTTGGCCGCCAGATGTTCCGGCGAATTGGTATTGAAGATTTGGCCTTCACCGCCTTCACCGATCTTGGACAGTAAGCGAATTTCGGAATAGTGTCCGTCCGGCCATGCGGCGTTGAGCACGGTGCCGGTTGTGCTGTGCGGCGCCTTCGGCTCTGTGGGAACCGGTGCAGGTGCGGGAGCCGGTGTGGATTTTGGGTCTCTCATCTCGGAGAGTATCGGACAGGTTGCACCGAATAACAGCAGTTCGGCTTCGTCCATCGGCTTGGACGTGACGAGGTTGCGGCAGGGCAGCGCGGCAGCGGCTTCTGACATGGACTTGTCCATGGTCAGAAGCCAGAAGCGCGTAGTCGGGTTCTGGAGAGCGGCGGCACGCAGATTGTCACTGCTGCTGCGGCTGGTGGTCGGGCTGTACACCACACGGATGAGACCGTGTTCGTTGAGTGCTCGCAGAGCCTTGATCGCGTTCTTTTCGCTCTTATGCAGCTTTTCCAGCGCGCGGCGCCGTTCCTCGTCGAATGCTTCGGTGTCGGACGGACGGCTGCTGCGGAATTTGGAGAACATCGTGCCGATAACGGACGAATCCAGCCAGAGCTGCTTTTTCTCCTTTGCGAGCAGCGGCAGCAGCGTTGCGGAGATATAACGGCGGCCGACTGCGGACTCGAACAGCGTTTCATCTGCTGTGAGCACAAAATTCTGCAGGACGGCCTGTAGCTGCTGTTCCAGCTTGAACATACGGCGCTCGGGACGGAGAGCCGCGCTGACCTCCTCCGGCAGACGCAGTTCATCCGGTTTGTTCTCGGCGAACTCCGAGGTATCGCCGGTCTCATCGAGCTTCTCGAGTTTTTCCGTGGTCTCACGGCGCTTTTTCGATCGTTTTTCGGTCTGCTCGGCAAGCTGCCTGCGTTCTTCCTCGCTGCCGCGCGGACGGAGCATCGAATAGGACAACAGTTCTTCCAGCTTTGTGCGGTCCGGATATTCGTAAATTTTTCCGTCCTTTTCGTTGATGTTGTAGTTTCGGATCACGTCCTTGACAGCGGCGATCTGCTCCAACGTCAGTTCGTCCGTACGGAATACCACACAGGCAGCGTCGTCAAGGTCGATCGGCGGCGCACTGAATTTCCGGTGGTACTCTTCTTCGATGCGTTTCCAGTACGCGCGAATTTCGTCCGCAAACGGAAAATCCTCTTTTTTGCACAGCGGTACCGTAATGCGCTGCAGCAGCTGAATATCCTGCTTTAAGCTGTCTGCTGTGATGTTTTGAATGCCCTCGATCGTGTCGTGCGAGTACTTGTTTCGCAGGTGAATCGCTGTTTTCAAGTTTGAGGTATAACTCTCTGTGTTATCCATCAAATTGAAGTAGCGAAAGAAATTTTCGCTGTCTATCGGGTGCTCGTCCGGTTTTTTCTTATCGAATACACGTTCATGACCGTGAGCCAGATATTTTAATGTACACTGGTAATCAATAGAGGAATATGGGTCGGACGGTACTTTGTTCGGATCGCCGTCATACTTGTTTTTCCCTAAAAGATTCTTGCCATATTTACCTTTTACTTTACTTTCCAGAAAAAGTCCTCTCCAGAACTCCGCATCGGATACACCGTCGTCTTTATTCGCCGCTCGGCAGCCTTCGGCCAGAAACCGGCGCACACCATCGGCTTCGGTCAGGTTTTTGCCGAACAGGTTGGCCATGCGTTTCTGTTCATAATCCAGTTCGATGCTCTGCTGTTGTTTTTTCGCCATCGTTCTCCCTGCCAATCCCTTTTTGTGTTGTTTCCAGTTTATCATATATGCAGCAGGATAATTTTCAATTTCCATAGAAATCGCACCTGCCTGAAATGTTACAAAAAACCAATTTTAATTATAGCACATTTGCCTTGATGCGCAAGGGAACCGCAGCCGAGAAATCAGCTTTTGTACCCGTGTTTTCTATCGTTTTTGAAAGAACAGAACGGTACTTTTGCGGTATACTGCAAATGCCGTCAAGGGATGGCGGCATTTCTTTACTCCTTTCATAGAGACAGAAGATTATCCACACCAGAGTGCCATAGAAGGAGGAATTTTTCATGGCAAAACGTTTTTTCAAAGTACGGAGCTGTATCGCGGCGGCTTTGTGCATCGCATCACTGTCCGCCGTCAGTGCGCAAGCGTTCTCGGATGTTTCACCGAATGCTTATTACAAAACGGCGGTGGATTGGGCGGCCTCCGAAGGCATTACATCGGGCTCGGACAAGGAACACTTTTCGCCGGACAAGCTGTGCTCGCGTGCACAGACGGTCACGTTCCTGTGGCGGGCAAACGGCTCGCCTGCGGTCAGCGGGAACAATCCGTTCACAGATGTAGCGCCGGAGGATTATTTCTATCAGGCGGTGCTGTGGGCCGTGCAGAACGGCGTCACATCCGGCACCTCGGCAACTGAATTTTCGCCGTACAAACAGGTAACACGCGCTCAGGTCGCCACGTTCCTGCATAGAGCCGTCGGCAGTCCGAATCCGCAAAGTATGGCCAGATTTGCGGATGTGAGCAGCAGCGCGTATTACGCGAACGCTGTTTCCTGGGCTGCAGCCAGCGGCATAACAACAGGTACGTCTGCGTCCGCTTTCTCGCCGGATAAGGGGTGTACCCGTGCCGAGATAGCGACCTTCCTGTACCGCAGTAAAAACGGTTCCACGCAGACGACAAAACCGGAACCTGCGCCGGAACCGACACCTCAAGTGACGGAAAAGCCGGTCAGCGACCTGACGAAGCTCGACGAGAAGAAGGAAGAGACCAAGCCGGAGATCGTCGAATCAGACAAGACGGAGGACACGCGGGAGCCGCATGAGACACCGTGCGTCACCGATGCGGAAGGTGCGTACAACGCCATCTATCAAGCAATCGTCAGCTACACAACGGAAGTGGACCTGCGGCAGTACCATGTCGATTGGAATACCTTCTACAAGGTGTGCAACCAAGCGATCGACGACGCCTATGTGTTCGACCCGGATGGTCCGTATCGGCATTTCTCCTTTGACACCACGCGCAAGACCAATAACGAGGTTGCTCGCTTGACGATCGGGTACGAGTATCTGAACGGTGCAGACGTTAATATCAAGCGAGAACAGTACAAGAATCTGCGCAGCGCGGTCAAGATCATCGTAGGCGAAGCTGTCACCGACGATATGAGCGACTACGACAAGGCGAAGGCGCTGCATGATTATCTGGTGCTGAACAACGAGTATGATATGCGCCTGTACTCCGGCAATATGCCGCACATTTCGTACACCGCGTACGGCGCTATCCTCGAGCATACCTCGGTCTGCGCCGGATACGCCTATGCGTATAAAATGCTGCTCGAAGAAGCGGGGATTCCGGTCGAATACGTCCGCAACAGCAACCATGCGTGGGATATCGTGCAGATCGACGGTGAGTGGTACCATGTGGATACCACTTGGGACGACCCGACGCCTGACCGCAAGGGTTATGTCCGGTACGACTACTTCCTGCGCAGCGACAGCTTCATGTCCCGCGATCATTCCGGGTGGACGGCGTCCCGCAAGTGCACCAGCACGAAGTACGACAACACGACCGTTCTGAATGACGAGGAGCAGAAGCAGCAGGAGGAACAGGAGCAGTACAACGCGCTGGTCAATGAAATCCTTGCGCAGATGCAGCAGCAGCTGGCGGCGATGCCGTATCAGGATGCCGAGTCGCTGCGAAACGCCGAAACCCTGACGAACGATGACGTTTCCTGCAAGATCTATATTCCTGCTGACAAGTATGAGTACGGACCGATGCAGAAGGCGTGGGAAAAGCTGACCCAACTGAATACCCGTGAGGATTTCGTCATCTGCGGTACGGCTAAAACGCAGAAGACCGAGGACAACCGGTGGTATTTCTCGGTGTTCCGCAAGGACATTCAGGCGGAGATTCAGCGCCGTCAGGACGAGAACTCGCAGGCGGTCTCCGAACAGGGTGAGAAACTCATCCTCGAGCTGCAGCGCGCAATCAAGTCCGGTGAAGCGGCGGACTACGTCTACAGCTGCCCGAACTATTCGGAAGCGGCTATCAAGTACGCCTGCGACCGCATGAACGCGGACGATTACAGCTTTGAGGACTATACCCACATAGACTACATGCTGTTCGAGATGCCGACCAGCGTGGAGATCCTCAATCACCGCTGGGAGCAGAACCGAATCAAAGCGTGGGCAGAGGTGTTTGAACAGGGTATCCGCAACCGCGAGACCCGCATCACGGTTGACGTGCCGAGCACATACGACCCGGGCTTTACGCCGGTTTCCTCCGAGAAGGACTTCATTTCCTGGGGTGCGAACAACGCTTTCTACGAAGGAAATGTCGTGGACGGCATGGTAGCCGGTAAGGATTTTCGCAAGGTAAAGAGCGGGTTCAGCACCGACACCAGCGGCGAGATCAAGAGCTTTTTTGTCGAGGTGGAGTATCTGGACGCGCAGTCGTAAGACAAACAGGCGATAACCCAATAGGATTAGTTGAACGAAGAACCGAGGGCTGTTCCGGCGTATGCAATAGGAATGGCCCTCGGGTCCTTTGGTTGCGTTGGTGCGAACCGCGTGATATAATATTATTCAAGAGATGGTTTGGGGCAGGTTTGCACCGCAATAAACGGCTAATTTTATCGGTAATAGCGCTGTAATATCAAATTTTTGCAGTGATTATTATAACAAGTTACAGAAAAAACAGCTGAATAACTGAATTACTTCGTTATTTTTATGCTGTTTTGCCGAAACATTTCATACCTCTATGGGGACAGCAACGTCATCATGCTGATGTAGTCCACCTGCGCAGCGAGAAAACATTTCACACCCCTATGGGGACAGCAACACGATTGCGAGAGGCATTGTCTCGTACATTTCGCGAAACATTTCATACCCCTATGGGGACAGCAACCCCGCGTAAGTGTAATCACCATACTGATAGGTAGCACGAAACATTTCATACCCCTATGGGGACAGCAACTCCTTAGCAACCTCTGTGCCAGAACCCATTGCAAAACGAAACATTTCATACCCCTATGGGGACAAAAAGAAAACCGATATGTCCAATTGGACATATCGGTTTTTACTTTATCCGCTATTGTTATTTACATGTTACGCCGCCCATACCGAGCGCCGTTTTAATGCCGACGCCCGCATATGGTGCAAAGTGCAGCAGCAGATTCGCCATCGTAAGATGAAACCCATCCAGACGGCATTTAAGCGTCAGCTCTCCGGTGAATCCGGGAATGGACTGTCCTTTGAGCAGATAATCACGGCTCGACAGCCGGTACTCGGCAATGCGAAGTCCGTTTGCGATCGCCTGAATGCCTTCGCCGTCCTCGTCCTCGATCGGACAGACCTCCGCAAAACAGCCGTTCCACTTGTTCAGCAGATTTCGCATAATGAGCGGCACGGACGGCAGATTGACATAGCTGCCATCACTTTTGAACGTGGTCGGCGTGAGAAACCGCAGCTTCATTGTGCGGTGCTCGGGCAGCTGCAGCAGTGTGTCCGCCGAATCAATATGCTCAATCTGCATCGTGTTGACATGCAGTGATTGGTTTTCTCGACGCAGCCAGTAGCGGTCCTGCTGCTCAATGATCGGGGCCAGCACGGCTTCGCTGTCCGCGCCGAGGAGATTTACATGCCAGATCACCTGCTTGTCCTGCACAGTGATACAGCTGCTGAGCGGCGTGACGCCGTTGCTGTGCATACGCTCGCCAAAGCCGTGCGGTGTCAGTGACAGCAGCGAAGAATACAGGTGGTAGCCCCATTCCGGAAAAATACGCGTTTCGTGCTCCGGCAATAGGGTGATTTGGTAGTGGGTGATCATGGTCTATACTGTCCTGTCATTTCCTGATACTTGCGATAATACTTACTGTGCGTGGAATTTCGGCTGACAATGCCGCGTGCTCTTTTTAAATAACTGAGCGGTACGGCAGCAGGCAGGGCGGATTTCGATACATTATCATTGATTTCCAGCTCTGCATCAGACAGTTCGCTTTTTGCTGTAAAGCTGCTGTCGATTACTTCGCGCTCACTTTTCAGCGGTGTATCACATATTTTCTCCACACCTCGGCAAACCGCCTTCATATAGTAATCCAGATAGGGAAGTTCCATCGCCTGAAAGATATCGCGTTCGATACAATGGAGCAATTTAGGTTCCGTTTTGGAACCGCGCGTTATCATTTCGGTATAAAACAGATCATACCACATTTTGCACTCTTTGTTTTCCGAACGTGCTGCCGGATTCTTACCGAAATTCTGAATCACTGTTGCCAGTTCAAGCAAGCTGTCCTGCAGTTCCATCGCCAAGCCTACTTCTGATTCGCAAGCGCGCAGCGGTTCTGCATTGCTCTCCTCGTCATCAATGGATACTTCAGTGTTTGTTTTCTTGGTACGTTTCTTCTGTGCATCCAGCCGCAGATATTTCATTGTTTTGTGAAGAAAATGCGTGAATTGGCCTTCTTCTACATTAAATCTTTCGAGCAGCTTGCCGATTGCATCAATAGGCTGGTCTTGCCAGAACGCACTATCCTCATTATATACTTCGCCCCATATTTTAATATACAGACCCTGTTTATTGGGATCTTCACCTGACATCTGGCTCCACTTGACTGCTAATTCATCTAAATTAACCTGATTTGCCACAATGCTCACCTCAGCTTTCCGAGATGATCTGCTCGATAACAGCGCGCGGATTCTTGACCTTGTTGGCTGCCAGTAGACGAGTAATTTCGTCCAGTTGGATGAGCGCGGTCATATCGTTGACATACGCACCCTTTACTTCTCTATCTTTGCGGTCGATACGTCCGTATACCAGGCAGGAGATCGAAGCGTTATCCAGCAGGCGGTACGCATACTGGATGGCCATTATCATAATCTGAGACAGCGGCTTCACGCCATAGGTCATGCAGGCGTACATTTCATCGTTGTCATGCACCATCTCGATTAACCTCTGGAAGGCCTCGATATTGCTGCGTACACCTGCATCTGCCGGAGCAGATACCACTTCAATACCACGCGGATAAGTGAAACCGATCTTTTCACTCATCTCTTTTACCTCTTTTTCAAACTTTTTCAGATTTTCCCGGCAATTTTCGATATCTGTCTGAATTGCGATAATACGAACTTCTTCCTGCGGCTTTGCAAACGCGTGAAGTGCAGTTATAATCGGAAACGCAGTTCCCTCATCCATCTGCAATACTGGGTTATCGACCGCATGGTATACATACTTCTGCAGCGATCCCGGTGCCTGCAACGGTGTCATACTAAAGAATATTTTCATTTCTTACCCTTCTTTTTCTTCGTATTTGCTTCACGCGGTGGCGGCTCCAGGTGCTTCAGTGCATTTTCAATCACTTGCCTGATATAAGCCGCTGTGACTTCTTCAAGCGGATGATAGCCGCACTTTACCAGATACTCCATCAGCAGGTCGATATCCGAGGTACCCTCATCATTAGCATGGTTTGTCATATTGCGAAGCTGCTTAATATACAGATAATCCCGTGCAATTGTCTGCATCTGCGGTGTCGAATAGGCTGGATTTAGCTTATATCCAGAATACGGCAGGATCTTTCCCATATCTACAATGGTTTCAATCTGCTCGACATAGTGTGCATCGCCGTTTTTGTCCTTTTGTGCACGGTAATAGTCGCTCAAACCGAATTTATTCAAATATTGCGTACAGTGCGAGGACCGTAAAAAGCCTTTTACAAACTGCGATACATCCGCATCGACATATTCGCTTGAAGGCTGCAGCGGTGTGCCGTCATCAATGCGGAGGATATCACGCTTGCCGAAGATTTCCGCCGGAATGCGTTCGGTATAAACCGTTATTGCCTGCTGCAGCATATCTGCGGACAGGCACCATCGAATCAGTCCTACCGTAGTCAGTTCCCGTTCTCGAAATGTGTAGCGAAAAGCCGGAATGAGCACACGCAGCAGCGGATCACTGCATTCGCCGACTGCTTTCAGCGCCCGATTGAACTGTGCCATACAGTCGTTGATTTGACGTGTTCTGCACAGCGTGATCGCCTCGTTAAGCGCTTCGAGTGCATCGAGCAGTTCGCCGATCCGTTCGTCCTGCGGCTCTGCGCCGAAATACTTGCGCAGGGTGCGCACATTGCCGAACGAACTCATCTCCTGCATGCCGCCTACCAGGTCGAACATGCGGAGCAGATCGGATACATCGGTGATCTGCTGGTTGTTAAAATCAGCATAGGTTGCACCGATCGTCTGATTGTGATTATAGGTCAGTACGCGGCTGAGAAGCAGCAGATACATCATCGTGTTGCGCCACCCGCCGGTCGTTTCCAGCAGAATTTCATCACCCATGCTGTTTTTGCCCATGCCGCCCGGCTGGATCTCGTTCAGAACACGCTGCAGCGGACCTTCGGTAAACACCTCGTCATTCTGAAAATCAATAATCTTAAAGATATCGTCCGGTAATTTAATCTGCTTTTCTCGTGCGAACTCCAGAATATGCGTTTTGAAAAAATCCAGCGTGCTTTCCTTTGCCTGCGGCGTTACGATACAGATGATCGACCGGACATCCGGATGTGCCAGCAGCATGGCCTTGACCGGCGCTTCGTTGGTCTGCGTACCGGTGATCTTGTGGGCCTCGTCCATGCCAAGTACACCGGCCGCGCAGGCATAGTCCTGGGTTTTCCGCTTGGATTCATCCTCGCTCAGCAAGCTGAGGAATAAAATAATTTTTTTCGCCATGCTGACCTCACTTTTTCTTCTTTTTCGAGGATTTTCCGGTATTCGACGAATTAGTCTTTGCACCAAATTTCAGGAGCAGTGCAGCTGTTGCATCCTCTGCAGAATCATACTTCGGCGCATCCTTTTCGGCTTCCTCACGCAGTTCGGCAACCGACGGCAGCGGATAATACATTTCCTTGAACAGCAGCCGCTTCGGTTCCTTCTTCTGGTCGATCGTCAGGTAATCCACCATTTCCGTATCCTCTCGGATCGTCTTTTTCAGATAGAAGAAGTCCTTGATTTCAGGTCTATCATCCATTTCCGGTACGGTTTTCGATTTATTATCGTTCATAAACTGTTTATACGCCTGGATGAATGGCTTATACTCTGCGGTTCTTCCTGCGCTCTCGAATCCGGAAGCCGAATAGAGTGCTGCGAAATCGAACAGCCGCAGATTGTCCAGTTTGACGCTCATACGGCCGAAGCCGTATGGCTTGCCCATGCCAATCGACTGATAGCAGCCATCATTCAGCAGCAGCGACCATAGCAGCAGACCGAGTTCGTCCTCCTTAAGATTTTTGAAGCGAATTGTACCGCTGAACGCAGTTCCCTTCTTCATAGGACGCAAGGTAGTCAAAACCTTTTCATTGCCGCTTTGCGGCAGCGGGAATTCTACATCTTTAAGCCAATACTGCTTAAAACCGTTTAATTGGAAGGCGTCTTTCGGCTCATTAGGCTCATAAGAATAGTGCTTTCCTTCCTGCACATATCCCTCGAAAAAGCTGGGTTTTGGCTCACCAAGAACAGTTTTATACTCATCAGCAGACACGGCACTGCTTATGGCTTCAAAATCGCCGAAGGACACGCGCGAACGGTAAGATGTATTACTGCTTTTTTTGTTTTCGTCCTTAAAATTATGTGTAAACCCTAAAACCGCATGTGGATAGTCCAGTGGAAGCTCATTCTGCGAGGTAATACGCTTCTGCATTTTCCGAAAACGCTCGGGCAGCCCTTCCGCAATGGAATGCGAATGACCGATGCGCAGATAGCGTGCCATGCCGAAATAAATGTGCCCATCATAATTTACATAGAAAACCGGCTTACTCTGTCCCTCCTCCGGCAGCTTCCAGAACTCCTGATACGCTTTCGCCGTATTTTTGCGCGCTTCACAGTCCGCCTGATAGGACAAGCGGTCAGCTTCCGAAATATCAATGCCGTGCTGATCTCTGTCGATCGGCGGAAAAACATACAAATGGTTTTCTTTCTGTACCGGTTTTCCGGTAAACAGCAGGATACCGCGTTCCTTGTATGCCGGTGCATTTTCCGCTTGATACAGTGCGGTGACATTTTTGCCGTCCGACTCATATGCGACTGCTTCTGTGCAGGCATATTTTTCTTTACCGAATACTTTTTCTGTCAGTTCACGCGATACACGCAGTACCGGCGTTTCTTTCGGCAGCGGATAGATCCGGTATAAGCCGTTTTCTCGCACCAGATAACCCGCGTTGATATTGTGCGGTATGGAAATCGACTTGCCGCTCCGGGCCTTTTCCGGCTTTACACCCAGCGTATCCTGATAGTATTTGCGCAGCGGTTTGCGCGCACCTTTTCCTGCAATTTCGCGGTAATAAATCTGGTAATCCTCCAAATCCTCATCCTTGAGAACCAAACCATCCCCAAGAATCTGCATATTCTCCCTTACCATGCCGCGAATGGTAGAGCCGGGAATCATATAGTTTCCGTTGGCGCCGCGGAAGAAATCCGCGTTTTTCTGTCCGTCCGACACGAAAACCGGCGTTTCTGCGGTAAGCGTCAGATGAATCTCACCGGTGAGCAGGTCTGCACAAAGTTCGTCATGCGCAGGCAGTTTGCTTACATCGGTATACCGCATAAACGGCTGACGATCGGTAAACGGCACGAAGTTATATGGTGCACGAACGGTGTTTTCCAATGTTTTCGGCGGATAGTAGTTATCGTCCTTCGCCATTCGTTATTCCCTCCAATCGTACAGGCAGACGGCGCTCACACCGGCCTGACCGTCCTCATCAAACGTCAAATATTCGCGCACGCTGATTTCACTGCCCAGATTGCCCTGTAATTTCTTATACTGCTTTTCGATGTACGGCATATCGTCCTGTAAAATCACACTGCGGGCCCTCAGTTCGCCGTTCTCCCGGAAAATGCGGATTTCGGTATCGTGATCGAAAAACCGTGCTTCTATCAGCTCATCCCAGTTGATATCTATCGGCATTTTGCCAATAACAACACGGCTCAGCTCG
The DNA here is from genome assembly GCF_027684505.1 of Butyricicoccus sp. AF18-9LB. Lineage (NCBI taxonomy): Bacteria > Bacillati > Bacillota > Clostridia > Eubacteriales > Butyricicoccaceae > Butyricicoccus > Butyricicoccus sp. AF18-9LB. The sequence continues at coordinate 21,226 of NZ_JAQCWA010000019.1, read as the reverse complement.
GTCACCATGACGAACTGCAGCTTTTCGGCCTGTTGCAGAGCCTGTTCTATGCTATCTATCCGTTTCATGTGCGTTCCTCCAGTGCATGCAGCCAGGCCGAAACCAGATTGTCCGTGTCGTTCAGCTTGCAGCCGTCCGCGCCGAATGTCATATCGGCGGTTTTGTCCCCGCACGCGATCGCAATGCGGGATACCTTAATATAACCGCGTCCGACAGCGCCGCCGCTGCCCAGATTATATAACCCGAGACCGAGGTCGCGCAGTGCGTAAACCAACAGCGCACAGCCGCAGATATCATCCTGCGGTGCTGTGATGGTCAGCGTGACGCCGCTTTTCAGCGGTTCTTCGGTAAACAGTCCGCGGCGTATTACGCCTCCGGTGAATTTATTGATGCGGATACGCGAGATCTTCTGCTCTTTCGCCTTATCCAGCACCACATCGGTGAACTGCACCCGACCGGCAATGCCGTTATCGCCCTGTGCCGCACCGCGTCCAAACAGTTCATCCACGCTCTCCGAGCAGTGGAGTAAGTCGGCGATCGCCTGCACACGGGCACGCACAGCACCCTTGACCGACGAACCCGGCAAAACTGCCGTACCGTTCTCCTTAATGTTCTGAATAATCTCCTTACGCGTGTTATTCTCATCGTATTCAACACGCGGAACCGAACTCTTGATCAGAATGCTGTCCGCAACGCCGTTGACTGTGAATGTACATACACTTTCCGTGCAAATCTCCGGCAGTTCAAGCGTTTGGCCGTCAAATTCATCCTGCAGCCAAGCCTCCCGGTCGGCCTTGTCGGTCATGTGATAGATCTGACTGCGGACTGTCAGCGCAACCCGTCCGAAGCCGTTGGACTTCTGTGCGCCCAAACGAATCTCGCCCGCGTGCAGCGCACCGAGCATCTGCTCGATCTGCGCCGGACCGTCCGTGTCGCTTTCCGCGCCCAGCCATGTCAGCGAGAATTTCATCACAGTGCCGCGTGCAATGTGGGCCACATCGAATTTGCCGCCGTCTGCCGCAGACCCCATTTTGCCGTTGATGCGCAGGCGCGGACGAAGCTGTATCGTGGTATCCTCCGCCGATTCCACTGCTTTTTCCTTGATTTCCATATCGGAAACGATGAGCTGTCCGAACTTTTCCTGTGAGCCGAACAGCGCATTTGCGGCGTTCTTATCCTGCTTTTCCAGCCAGCCGCGCAATGCACCTGCCAGAGAAGCAGCCTGCAGGAATGCCTGTCCGTCCCGGTGGCGAAGTACGCGGTCGATACTGCCGTCGGAAGGACCGGTACGCAAGGGCGTTTCCGTAACTGCCGTTACCTCATAACGAACTGCTTTATCAAACGTTGCCATGGCCTGCGTCCTCCTTTCGGCTGTGATCGAACAGGTCGCAGAGCAGCTGTACCCGTTCCGTTGTATTTATATTTTCCATCCACGGTTCTGACGGATGAGACAGCACTGTGTTGACCAGTTGCTTCATTTTCGCAAACTTGCTGGACGTTTGTTCACCCTTTTCCGCATTATGAGCAAAAAATCCATTCAGTTTTTGCAGAATATCGGCTTTGTGTTTGTGTTCCTCGCAAATGGCCTGGATAGAGCCAAGCTGGCTGTCCGAAATATCGCCGGCGAATTTCTTTTCACACTGCTCCATGATCCATGTCAGACGCTTACGACGCAGTTCAGCCATATTCTGTCGGCGCGGTGCAGCGGTGTACTCCACCGGCTGTTTTGCCTTGATGCTGCCGAACAGCGATTCCGACAGGAACAGCACCTGTCCGAACCCTTCTGCGCGGCGCAGACCCAATCCGCTCTGCTCGATGGCGGAAAGATGTGCCTCATCCGGCGATTCACCATCAAAGCTGATTTTGAACAGGCTGCCTGCATCGTACATGCGGACGGCCGGTGTGTGGCATCCCCACTGACGGTTAAAGCCGCCGTATTCGGAGACCGAAGTGCTGCTGAACTCGGATTTTACACTTGCCACACCGAGGTTTTCCGCGAGCACATCCCAGTTGATACCGCACGGCTCACCGTACTCGTTTGTCATGCTGAGAGGTGACAGCGCGAGCATATAAAGCACCTTGTTATTATCATGACGCTGCATGCTGCCGTATCGGCGGTACGCCGGAGCATCACAGGCTTCAATGCTCATGCGGCATTTTCCCATGCCATCATAACGGTCGGCGCCGATCCAAACCGTACCGCACAGCACCTCTGCCAGCTTGGGCGCAATGGATGCATCATCGAGCAGAATGTAGCCGTCAAACCGCTGTCCTGCGTCAATACTGCGTGTCTGAAAGATATTCGTCTTGTCAGCGCCGCGTTGAATGCGCTGACTGCCGCCGGTCCTTGCATTCCAGTAGTGCAGCACGCCGTTTTCGATCGTGCAGAACGAACCTACATCGGCACGTTTGGAGCCTTCGGAAATTTCGCCGTCCTCTAAAACCGAACGAAAATCGCTGCCGTCCTTCTGCTCATAAAAACCCTTGAGGGACGGGAGAACCGCCGGATTGTCATTCTGCACCGGAAATGCGCTCAGAAAGCGCGTTTTCTCGGTCAGCAGTGCAATTTTGTTGGCAGCAAACCAGTCTGGTTCCCGTTGAGCGAGCAGGCTGGCCGCCATACCGCGCACAGCTGAACCGGCAATGCAGCCGTGCGTATCCCAGCTGTTTTCGCCGGAACGGTTGTAGTCGGTCATGCTGACCGGCGTTTCCGTATAAAGCGTGTAATGCAGGCAATGGGTCGCTCCAACTGCCGGAAAGGCGGTTTTCTGCGCTTTTACCGGCTCTGCGATAACTTTTACATGGCCGAAGCCACGGCTCCGCATCGTGCCAAGCCACTTGATGCCGAGCGCGGACTCCCGCACGAGCGACACATCCTGCTCCTCACAGAAAATCTTGCCGATAAATTTCTGTCCTCTGCAAATACACATCGCCGAACGTAATGTACCCGTTTTCACAACATCGTTTTCTAAACTGGTAAACGTGCGGTGATCATAGCAGGTCTCGCTCTCCTCCGGCTTTTCTTCGAGTGTCAGCGGTGTCAGGTGCAGACGGCGTCCGCCTGCCGTACCCGTCCAGCCTTCCTTGCCGAGCAGTGCCTCTACGGTATCCGTCGGGCCGCCGCTCCACTCGAGCAGATCGTGCATGCTCTCACGCAGCAGGCCCTTGAAGGTAGTACCTTTGAGATACGGATAACCGTTTTCGTCCTGACAGACCGCGATATCCTCGCCGCCGGGAATGCTGTGACCTGAGCCGAAAATCGTATCGGAAAGCAGCTCCAATCTGACTTGTAATTCTACCTGCCTGCTCATGCATTCCCCTCCAGTCGCTCAAAGTGATCCATCATTTCGATCGCGTCAAAAAACAGACAGTGAGAAACCGGTTCACTGTTCCTGCTGCCGTCATCAAAGGTGCGGAACGGCTGCTTGTCGATCTCTTTGCCGTTTTTCAGCATGGCGGCAAATTGGGCATACTGCTTATCTGCCGTATCAAACTGCGCTTCAAATATCGTGCGGAGCAACTTGGTGATTTCACTGTCCTGCAGCGCATAGCGGCATTCCAGATCGCCCTGCTTGATGGCACCGCGCAGTTCCTTGAGCTTACCGCGCGCAATTTTTTCGCCGCATTCCTGCACCGCCTGCTTCATCTGCATACACATACCGCGTACGAAATCATAGGTGCGTACATTCATTTTCGTGCGCGCAGCCTCGTCCATTTTGCCCTCGAGCACCACCACCGGACGTAATTCCATGCGTTTTCCGTCCTCGGTCTGGTAGTCCGCACGAATCTCGCGGAGGTTTTCCTTGAGCTGACCAAATTCGATATGCCAATCCATCACAGATACCGAACCATCTCCGCAGAGCGAAACGCCGTATTTCTTCGCGCTGCTGCACAGTGCCTCCGCCAGATCATATGCCTGATGGAACGGATATTTCAGGTGTACCATAGCTACGCCCGCACAGGCCGCATAGGTTTCGCCGTCCTGCGGATTGGTCTTTGCGGAAAGATGCTTCATAAACCGTTCGGCACATTCCAGACCCAGACAGCCGCGCGCGACAAAGCACACATCATCACCGGCAAGAATGACCGGACGTACCGGAAGGATTCCGGTGCGGCCTGCGGGATTGTCGGCCTCGTAATCGGCCACCTCTGCCGCCATTTCCCGAAAGGCGGATTCAAAATCGTGCTGAATGCCCTCGCTGAAGCAGCGCAGCTTGTCGCAACAGGCGTCCCAACTTTCGGTTTCTGAATCGTACAGATTCTTTACACGCTTGCCCATCGAATTGCCGTCAATATGAACGACAGCAATAAAGTTCTCGTCGGTCAGGCCCTGCAGGTCTACAAAGTCCTTGGCGAACGCCCAGCCTTCCGGCGGGTCGATTGCGTTCGGTGCAGTAAGCGATGCAGCTTCCGCTTTCTGCTCGATGCCGAGCGAGGTCAGCCGAAAAGACGCCTTTCGCAGAGACTTTTTCTGCTCGAGCGCTTCGGACAGCCAAACCAGATTCTGACCCGGTGTCGCCGGTTTTCCGTTCTCGTCTGTCTCCCGATATTCCATCTGCTTGGCAAACAGCTCAAGGCCGTCATACTCGCGCATGGCCTTCTGCGTTACCTGCTCGGCAAAGCGTGTTGCCGTTGCTCTGTCCCCAAACTGGAGAATGGTGTGTCCGCCGCCTGCGTACACAAAATTCTCACGGCTGTTGTAATATTCCGGTGCAGCCTGCTTGAAAAATTCCTCGCTCGTCACATAGCGGATGATATCCGAACGTGCCGCGTTATCCCTTAGGTGGATGCTTGAAAATATATAATCCTGCTTTCTGGAAACCTCCAGAATCAAAAGTATTTTGCTCAAGGCACTGCCTCCTTTCGACATGATTTCATTATAGCACGATTTGGCAAATGTTCAATAATATTCAACAAGTTCTTGTAGGTGCATCCCGGCTTTTGTTGTGCATTTCGCCCTGTTTCGGGTGAGAAAAAAGTGAAAACAGACATCACCTCCTTCTTATGTGGATTTTTTATGTTACGCGGTCAGTCGTCGGTCGCTATGGAAATGATCTTCACGGCCAGACCGATCACAGCCAAAATCGTCTGCGGAGTCATGGATTTCACCTGCCTTTTTGTTGGATTTGCGCACTTTCTGCGGCTTTAGTCATCGTTTGCGATGCTGATGATCTCGGCTACCAGACCGAGGATAGCGATAATGCCCTGAGGCGTCATGCGGATTCACCTGCCTTTCCTGCTGTGATTCGGAATGCCTGTCCATCTATGTATATATCACCACTCCCTGTTCCATTTCCCGAGGATTTAGAACGGCTCATCGGCAAAGCCGCCGATAAAGCCGATGATCGAGCCGATAGCACCGCCGACGGCTGCGCCTGCCGCCGTACCGACTTCCGCGCCGAAGAACGTGCCGACCGGTCCGAAAAACGAACCGCCTACCGCACCGACACCGGCAACGACCGCGCCGCCGATTCCGGCACCGGTGGTGCCGCCCATAGCCGCACTGGATGCGCCGTTGGCCATGCGTCTTGCAAATTCATTCATGCTTCCTGCCTCCCTTCCTTTGGATTTTCAGAACGTGTCAGTTCTTGTCGATCGTGTCGATGATCTCGGCTACCAGACCGAGAATAGCGATAATCGTCTGCGGCGTCATATCTTTCACCTGCCTTTGCTATGTATTTCTTTCAGGAAAATCAGTCCTTTGCAGTCTCCACCTGCTCTGCGACGAACTTCACAGCTTCGATCACCATCGCAATCGCGGTGATGATAACGCTCGGCTTGATATCTTTCATGGTGTTTTCCCTCCCTTCACTTAGTTATCGGATTTCACACGCGGTTTTTCACACTTCCCGGGAAATTTTTTTACTGCATCAGTCCCAGACTGATTGCCGCAGCCTGATCGACCCGGCCCATCATTTCCACATTCAGGCTGCACAGATAGCGAGATAAGCGCGTTTTGTCGATCACGCGAATCTGCTCGAGCAGAATGCAGGAATTTTTCAGCAGACCGCTGTCCGCACCGCACCAGACGTGTGTCGGCAGCGGCTTTTTCGTGCGGCTGCTGGTCAGCGGCGCCACAATGACGGTCGGGCTGTACCGGTTGCCCATATCGTTCTGCAGCACGACCACCGGCCGTTCGCCGTTCTGTTCGTAACCGACGCCGCCGTGCAGGTCGGCGAAAAACACCTCGCCGCGGCGGATTGCGGTATGTACGCTCAAATGCTTCACCTCTTTTTGCCCTTCTATTTCTATATCAGCGGATTTTCGACCGATTTCACACTTCACGAAAAATTTTTTTCGGAGAACAGGAAAACCGCCTGTTCTCCTTTTTGTTACAGCCGCCGGGTTTGGAGTTCCAGCTTGACAATCTGCTGCCAGTACAGGTGCTCGAAGGCGATCTCCGGCTCGGTCTGTCCGTCAGCCAGATGCAGCGTGCGGCCGGTGAACCTGCGTCCGGCGACCGACTGCAGCACCGGGCGTTCGTCCGCGAGCGTTACCAGCTCGGCAAGCAGCTCCACCGGCAGTACGGCGGCTATGGCATCCGCCTGCTCGATCAGCGGGCGCAGTACGTCCGCCTGTTTTACGGTTTGGGTGTACGGCAGCACCTGCACCGTATCGCCCAGCACGCGCGCAAGGTCGCGCAGCTGCGGTTCGGTCATGGCGTGGCGCGATATCCATAACACGGTTTTCAATTTTTCACCTCCCCTGCTGTGGATTTAGGTCTGCTTAGTAGCAGATGGTGTCTTTCACCCAGTCGAGGAGCGGATTGTCCTCGCCGAACAGCGGAAAATCCAGCCACGGCTCACGGATTACAAACATGCGGTTCACCTCTCGTCCTTTCTAAGTCCTTCTGTATAGGTATCAGAAATTTTTCGGCGGTTTTCACAGTTCGGGCAAAAAAATAAAACCGACCTGTCAAAATTGACAGATCGGTTTTTGGCTGTCCCCCGCAGGGGCGCGAGTTGTTACAAGACTAAAAATGAACTTCATGAGTTCTTCGGAACGTTGCTGTCCCCGCAGGGGCGCGAGCTGTTACGAGAAATATCTGGACATCAGAGCGAAAGCCATTGGTTGCTGTCCCCCGCAGGGGCGCGAGTTGTTACAGAAGCTTGGTGAGACTGAGCCGATCGGTATTATGTTGCTGTCCCCCGCAGGGGCGCGAGCTGTTACATTAAGATGGATCAGGCTATCATCAAGGAGAGCTTGTTGCTGTCCCCCGCAGGGGCGCGAGCTGTTACGTTATCTCGAAGTAATGATTTCGCCAGAAGGGGAAATGTTGCTGTCCCCCGCAGGGGCGCGAGTTGTTACGATATTCTGCTTGATGGTGAACAGCGCGTTGAGTTGCTGTCCCCCGCAGGGGCGCGAGTTGTTACTATAATGTTCGATCTCAATTTTGACCTGGGCGAATAGTTGCTGTCCCCCGCAGGGGCGCGAGCTGTTACAAGGATGAATACCAGGAGAAGATCGGTCGAGAGGGGTTGCTGTCCCCCGCAGGGGCGCGAGCTGTTACGATTTAGAGAATTTCGATATCGATGAATTACATTTGCTGTCCCCCGCAGGGGCGCGAGCTGTTACCACGAATGGGCAGTCTGTGACGAGCTGAATCCGTTGCTGTCCCCCGCAGGGGCGCGAGTTGTTACACAAAGACCACGGTAGCAAATAGCACATATCGAAACAGTTGCTGTCCCCCGCAGGGGCGCGAGTTGTTACGCGCGGCTGGTATGTGCTTGTGATCGACGGCTGCGCGTTGCTGTCCCCCGCAGGGGCGCGAGCTGTTACTCCGAAATATAGTCGTCGCGACGAGAAGAGCTTGGAGTTGCTGTCCCCCGCAGGGGCGCGAGCTGTTACGTGCAGATTTCGCTACATTATCGCTGTTCATTCAGTTGCTGTCCCCCGCAGGGGCGCGAGTTGTTACTAATGATGGCAATGTTATTCGCGCAGAGAGTTATTGTTGCTGTCCCCCGCAGGGGCGCGAGTTGTTACTCTGCGAGCGTGGTGGTATCTGGACCAATGTAAACGTTGCTGTCCCCCGCAGGGGCGCGAGCTGTTACGTTAACGCTATTCAGGTTACTCTTCACAGCAAGCCTCGGTGTTGCTGTCCCCCGCAGGGGCGCGAGCTGTTACGGCGATATCCGATATGAAGATTTGGTTTGCAAGAAGTTGCTGTCCCCCGCAGGGGCGCGAGCTGTTACATGACGTTCTACGGTTCATGGATTCCATGACAAACGGGTTGCTGTCCCCCGCAGGGGCGCGAGCTGTTACATATAACAAATTGATCACGAAATCCATGGTGCGTTAGGTTGCTGGCCCCCGCAGGGGCGCGAGCTGTTACAGCAAAAATGCGAAAAATACAATGCGGATTTTCGGCATTCCTACAATCTTTTTGTATTATCTTCTGTATTTTTGCGTATCCATTCGTGATATTGTCGGTTTTCCCCGGTGCGAACCTGCCTGTAACAACCTTATTTACTGTTATTATAACACGAGGTTCGCACCAAATCAACCGGTCTCAAAACCTTCAAGTATTGCCACCGGTTGCAAAACCCGGTGGCATAAGCTATAATATGGGTATCAAAACATATATTCAAAACTCGCGGTGTCAAAACCGGGAAAACGGGGGAATTTACATGACATTCGGCTACGCGAGAGTATCCACCAAAACGCAGGCACGCGACGGCAACAGTCTGGACGCGCAGCAGGCGGCGCTGACGGCGGCGGGCGCGGAAAAAATCTATACAGACACCTTCACCGGCACGAAGATCGAGCGCCCGGAGTTCGACAGGCTGCGGGCGCAGCTACGAAAAGGCGATGTGCTCATCGTCACCAAGCTCGACCGCCTCGCGCGGTCGGTGTCGCAGGCGTCCGGCCTCATCACCGAGATGATCGACGAGGGCATCACCATCAACGTATTGAACCTCGGCATCCTGTCCAACGACTCGGTCAACACGCTGCTGCGTAACGTGCTGCTGTCGTTTGCACAGTTCGAGCGCGACATGATCGTGCAGCGCACACAGGAGGGCAAGGCGGTCGCGCGTGCCACCGACCCGAATTTCCGTGAAGGCCGGCCGCCGAAATTCGACACCGAGCAGCTTGACCATGCAATGGCTCTGCTTGAGGACCATTCCTACGCGCAGGTCGTCAAGCTCACCGGCATCAGCAAGTCCACGCTCATCCGGGAGAGGAAGCGGAGGAAAATGCAATCCATATGCCAAGTGGTTTAAGAACTCACGTGCAAAAGAATTACCTCATTAGCACTGGCGGCGGCATTGGCGGCACGTATGACGGCATCACCGTCACTGAAACCGAAACCGTTCTTTTTGTTGGAATGAAAGAATGGAATTCGGCTGCATGGGGGAATGATCCCAATAGTTTCAAGGCATGGGAACTTAAAAAGTGGTAATTTCATTTTCCTCAAATAAAAGAAAAGTGACAGGTTCTTGCCTGTCGCTTTTCTGTATAGTAATCTCCGATCTTTTCATTGGAAAAAGCAAAGTGCCGCGGAGAATCTTTTGCGAAGAAAGAATTGCTATAGCTTTTGTAATTCCGGGAAAACCTTTATCTAAGAAAAAAATACAATATTAACATGAATATCATGAATATAATATTGGAGGCTGTGAATATTCCCAAATACCTCCCTCTCAGATTCCTGTTTTCTTTTGCAATATATTTGAAACTTATCAGGCTTGCCATGGATGCAATCAGAGTGCCGAGACCTCCAATATTGGTTCCGACAATTAAAGCCCGGTAATTATCTGTAAAGCCGGATAAAAGAAGCGCAGCGGGAACATTGCTCATAATCTGACTGGCAAGAACAGCAGTAAGTGTTTCCCTTCCTGCCATGATTCTTTCCAGAAAACTGCTGAATTGCGGAATCCTTCCAAGGTTGCCGATAAAAATAAATAATGCGATAAAGGTGGCAAGCAGGGAGTAATCCACCCTGCTTATATTTTCCCTGTTTCTTAGCAGCATATATATAAGAACCAATACAAGAGGAATCTGGTATGGAATGATACGTGCAACAGTGAGCAGGCAGATTGTAAATAAGATCAGGTAAGCGGCCAGGTATTCCATGTTAAGTTCTTTTCTGTCCGAGAATCCCAAAAGAGTTTTATCTTTTTCGGAACCGCATACGTGAGGTGCTTTGGCAGCGGCTGCCTGTATCCATATCAGAAGAAGGATAAGTGCTGTGGCGGAATAGGGAAGCATCAGGGTTATTAATTCTGCCGCGGACATCCCTGCTCTGGCATATAGATAAAGGTTCTGCGGATTTCCGATTGGTGTGAGCATGCTTCCGAGATTAGCAGCGATTGTCTGCATGGCTGCTATTTTAAGAAGCCAGTAATTGCCCAGTTCCTTTGGCAGTTTATGCACAATGATCAGTGCAAGAGGAACAAAAGTAATCAATGCCACATCATTGGTGATCACCATTGACAGGAAAAAACATAAGAGTACCAACAGCCTGATCACACCCACAGTTCCCGATGTTCCCATCAGCAGTTTTTTGGCAAGTATATCAAAAACACCAACAGCCTTCAAACCAGCTACAATTGCCATCAAACAGAAGAGGAGCCCGAGAGTCCTGAAATCGATATAAGTAAAATAAGCCTTATCCGTTCTGACCCAGAACATAGAAAGAAGCGCCAGGATCACTGCAATTGACAAAACGGTTTCTTTCCTGAAAAAAACATATAATTTTTGTAACATAATATTTCCTTTCCGTTCCTCCTGGCTATCGTATGTGGCAGAAAAAAGAATCTAAACTGGAACTGGCAGCCTCCATGATCCGGCAGGTTATGCCTGAATTTCAGGAAAAAAGCAGGTTATTAAAGGCCTTAAAGCAGCTGATTCATCAACAAGTCTATCATTTATAAAGTTGTAAACTGGTGTAGGGATATATACTGCTGTTAATTCATTGCGCCTGTACTGGTGAAATTAACATTATAGCTATAGCGGTAAGGGTCGCTGCCATACGTTTTAACATTGATATTATGATCAGTAAACGTCAGCACATATTTAATCTTCTCCATCGTTGAGGGAACTTCTGAATAGCACGCGGTTCCGTTTGCAACTGCTGTATTCGCAGAAGTAAATTTCGCTTTTTCCGCCGTGAAAAGAATCACGCGTCCGGACTTGATGTGGTCGAACTGAAAGGTTACTTCCTTGTCTGTTACATCTGTAATTTCAAGCGAACAGCCAAGCCAAGGACGGCTTGTGTCATTGTCAGAAGCAAAATATTCACCTAAAAAGCTCGCAGGACCGGAGGTCGGTTTTGCTTTCAGCTGAAATGTCTTACGCTGATCCGGATCGATCATACGGGTAATAATTGCGGTTACTTCTGCACGGGTAACATATCCTTTCGGATTAAAATGTCCGTATGCCGTATTGCCGGTCAGAATGCCTGCACGGTAAAGCATATAGATGCGGTTGGAGATCTCATCGAAAGACCCGTCTTCGGTATAAATTTTATTTTCGGTCAAATCAAGGATTTGTCCATCCGGCACATTATTAATAGCGGTATATGCAGAATCCGGCAGCGCCTTGCTGATCCAGTATGCAAAATGCCAGCGCTGCTCATGATCCCTGCCACCGAAAATGCTGTCTCGATAACTGCTGTCGATATACTGCTCTACATAATAATAGTACTTATCAGCCCAGCTCGATGGATTTTGCACTTCAACGATTTCATTGTGATGGTATGCCGCATGAATGCGCGCCAGAAAAACAGTCAGTTGATCGGTAGTTAAATTCTGATCGGGTGAAAATTTAGATGCGCTCGTACCGGCAGTAATCCCAAGTTCATAAGCCGATTTGACCGAATTGTAATACCATGCTGTTGATGGCACATCCGTAAACTGATCGGAGTAAGTACGCGTATTGTTGAAGCCATCAAGCAGTGCGCCTGCCGCCGGAATACTTCCGACCGCCATAACAGCCGCCATGGCAATGGAGATCAGTCTTTTTTTCATTTTCATACCCCTTATCCTGTTTCGTGTTAATGTAAATTATATTGATACCATTATATCCTATCCATGTATTGAATGCAATGAGAATAGTAAATAGTCGGAAACTGTGGTATAATCAGGTTATTATGGTTTCCATTATCATTCAAAATATAAAAGGGAAGAAAAAGTATGAACAGGCATGAAAATCAAACGATGAAAATATTCGGCAAGCGGCTGACCGCTGGTCTGCTGGGTGCGGCACTGGTGATGAGTATGCCGTTTGCGTCCGCGCTGACGCAGAAGAACATCACGGTTGGTCGCGGCGTAACGGTTTATGTGGATGACCAGAAGCTCAATCCGGGTGACGCAAACGGCAATCCGGTAGAGCCAATGCTGTACAACGGCACAACCTATCTGCCGATTCGCGCGGTATCTGCGGCGCTCAATGTGCCGATCGCATGGGATGGAACGACGTCCAGTGCGTATCTCGGCGAGCATAAGGTAGACCAGAATGCGGTAAACCGTGCAAAAGCGTATGTTTCGGTGATCGAGCAGTTGCAGAGCAAGTACGGCAAGCGCGCTGTCAGCGGCAGTATTATAAGCGGTCTGGTGACGGCGATGCTGATTGATTTTGACGGTGACGGAAACGAAGAACTGCTTTGCGTTTGCAATACGAAGGACAAGATTCCGGCTGACCAGTGGGATAAGCATGGTACAAATGCGTCCAGTAAGTATATGGTTTACTCGTGGAATGGATCTTCTGCGGTAAAGTTGGTTGAGAAGGAAGTACCGTTTATCTTTACACAGAATGATTCTCGTAATTTCCCGCGTAGTCTGGAAATACTATCTCGTGATGGAAAGAAATATTTGTTCTGGCAGCCGGCTGGTGAATGGGTTGCATGGCCCGGAACGGATGGTGTATCGATTGAAGATCAAACACTACTAAGTAAAGATTATGTGGAAACCATTGTAGACTCCAAATGGCAGATATCCAAGGGATATGCATTTTATGATGTGGTATACAAGGTGAAAGAATACTTGGACAACGGTGTAGTGCTTGACTATAATACCGTTGCTCATGAGGGTATGAGTGTTGACCTTGTTACTGGCAAACAGAATGACTATGGAAATGCCTCTGAACAAATGCATACATGGCTTGAACAGGGAACTATAACGCAATACCGTACAACACTTTACAACGCAGACTTTGATAAAATTGTTCCGTCGAATCTGGCTCCTGCGCCAGATGCTGTGCTTGCTAAGCTGAAAGCTATCGCCAACTCGCAGTCGTCCATTCTGGGCGGCAAGGCCTCGGGCGAGTACAATGCGAAACGTCGAATGGAAAAGCTGGCTGTTGAAACCGGGGTTAAGGTCTATGTGAACGACAAGCTGATTGTTCCGACCGACGTCAACGGCAAGACGGTTGACGTGCTGCTTTGCAAGGGCACGACCTATCTGCCGGTCCGCGCCGTTTCCAATGCACTCGATCAGGCTGTTGCATGGGATGGCGCGAGCTACAGCGTATACATCGGCAGTCACAAGGACGTATAAGTTTCAGGAGATCTCTGTATGCCCTCAAAAGATATGAGCGAAATTCTGTCACGCTGCCGCACTGGCGATTCGGCCGCACAGGAGCAGCTGGTGCTGCAGCCGATCACGAAGTCTTGGGAATCGACGATTGTGAACAGGTTAGCAACATATTTGCCTATAATCCTACTACCGGAGATCGAATTCCGAACGATGAGGTAGAATGGACAGTCAGTGATCCGACTGTAGTAACCTACGATCCAGTAAATGGCGCTATCCGTTCGGCGAGCCGGAAAAATAAAGGAGCCTCCATCGCCGTGCGTGGAAGCTCCTTTTGGGTAAAGTAGGGTGATATGATTTTCAACAACTGAGATCTGGAAAACAAACAGGAGGAGTCGGATATTTGTTTATCCGGTCATGAAGATTGGGTAAATACACGCCGATCGCTGGAGCGATTTCATACCTGCTGTCTCAGACAGTGTATTCACGTATCACAGACTTGCGGCAATATTCCAAATAACCTGCAGGGCATTCTTCACCGTGAGTAATACGTTTCGTACGTCCTCCTCTTTATCGCGATATGCCATGTCACGACAATCCTTAATCGTTCCGTCGATGGGATCAAATCCCATCGTCCAGATGTCAGTATAAGGACTATCCACGGAAATTGATCTCTCAATGCCAACCTGATTCAGGCTGAAAAACTGATTGGGCGCCAGTGTTTTCATGCGTTCATATACACCGTATCCATTTGCACCGTTGGCTTCGGTAAACGTCAGGAGCAGCGTTGTCAGGGCATATTCCATCGTTGCTGCTGCACGTTCATTGCCCAGTTCACGCGCCCGTTTGTTCAATGGCTTAATCAGTGTCATGTACGGCAGCACGCTGCCGAGCAGCTCACCGTTATTCTCTTTCGCGATAGCTGGCAGATATTCTGCCGCATATTCCAGAAGCGCATAAACTGCGTTCACATCCGCTTCCGTGCAGCCGAGGTTCTCCGCTTTTTCCAACAGAGATACCAGCAGAATCACCATAGATTTTACGCCGTTCTCCGGCAGAGTACCTGTCGACAGCACTGCAAGCGCCTTTGACGCTTCAACATCTTCCAGACTGGCGTTTTTTACGATCTCTCCCATGGACATCGTAAGCTTACAGGTGCCTGCGGCATCCCGGTATTGAATCCACTTTCCATTGCCATAAGCACAGGCGGCAATATCTCTCAGCTTGAACAGTCCGCTTTTCAGCGACTGCTCTGCTGTCATCGTGCGGGGCATTCGTTTCAGCATAATATTAACTGTGTCTCCTTTCCTGAGTTTACGGTTCTACATTCGTTCTGCGCAGTTCATCCTGCACTTCGTGAATATCTAATTCCAGCGGCTTTTTGTTCTGCGCAACACACATCGCGGCAACAATACCCATAGCATGCCCCATATTCATTACAATCGGCATTACGCGATAGCTGGAGTGTGCCTTATGCGTACCCGAAATATTGCGTCCGTTCAGCAGAATACCCTCCACCGTCTTTGGTACAAAGCAGCGCAGTGGGATCGTATACGGCTTCGGCTGCTTGAACGCCTTGTATTCACCATTGGCATCCAGTCCGGCGCCTTCTACATTGTGCAGATCAAAGAAGAAATTCGACTTGGTAACTACCCAGTCTTCAAAGGTACGAGCCTGCGCAATATCCTGCTCGTTCAGCTGATAATTCGCCTCAAACCGGCGGGTTTCACGCACACCGATCACATCGGCGCTGTCGATCAGATAACAGCCCTCATATCCCGGCACATGCCGGCGCAGAAATGCAATAATCTCGGGAAGCTGCTTTCTGCATACGTATTCAGCACGATTCAGATCTCTTGCATTTGTGCCGTCCACATCGGTCATATTGCTCATGTTGACTGTGACAACGCCGGGGAGCGACGAAGGATACAGCAGGATATGACCTGCCGGAGAGGGTAATTCCTGACGACCGAGTGTTTGCAGATCGCCTTCCGGCAGCTGGACCGTATCCTCAAAGCCCCAGAAGAACATGGCGCGATCCATATCTACGCCGGCAACCTTGAACATGATCGTCATCGGCTGCATACCGCCGTCCGTCGAACGTCCCTTTTCAAACGGAACGCCCGCACGTGCGGCTACGTCGCCGTCGCCGGTCGAATCGATCACCATTTTGCTCAGGATCGCTTCCCGGCCGGATTTGCTCTCTGTGATTACACCCGCAACGCGGTTTCCCTCCATAATGACATCGCTGAAGCCTGTGTACAGCTGTACATTAACGCCGGCCTCCATCAGCATATCCAGCATCAGAATACGCAGTTTTTCCGGATTGATGACCTGCTCCGCTTCACAGTCGCGTGCCTTTTCGCGCAGCTCTTCAAAGCAGCCGCCGTCCTGTCTGCCGGTCCAATGACTCATAATGCCCGTGGTTGCCACACCGCCGACCGCGCCGTATTGCTCGATCAGCATCGTTTTTCGTCCCATGCGTGCTGCGTGCAGGGCGGCGCCGAAACCTGCGGGGCCGCCACCTACAACAAGGACTTCCGTTTCTGCCGCAACCGGGATCTCCCGGCTCGGCTCAGTATAATACTTCATCTGAAACTCCTTTTTAATCTAACTCTGTTTTTTGCTTTTTTCTGTCCTTTGCTGCCTTGTAGAAGAACATTCCAATCGAAAGCACAGCCAGCGCAAGGAACAACAGGCTGAACGGCCGTGTTACGAAGATGGACAGAGAATTGCTGGACATTACCATCGAGTTGCGGAAATTCGTTTCCACCAGATCACCAAGAACTACGCCGAGGATGATCGGTACAACACTGAATCCAAGCCTGCGCAGCAGGAACGAAAATGCGCCGATGATGACCGCCAGAAGTACCTGGAATGTGCTGGCTTCGCTCGAATAGACACCGGTAATGCAGTAAACAATGATGATTGCGCTCATCAGCTCATAAGGAATACGTGTGATATTGGCATACAGCGGGGTAAACACACGACCGATAATCAGCATCAGGATATTGATAACGACAAGACCAATCATAATGCCGTACAGAATATCGCTGTGCTCCTTGAACATGGAGGGACCGGGCACCATGCCTTGCAGCATAAATGCACCCAGAAGAATTGCCGTACAACCGTCACCGGGCACGCCCAGTGTTGTAAGCGGAATCAATGTAGAACCGGTCGTTGCATTATTGGCAGACTCGGTTGCGGAAACGCCTTCGATCTCGCCGTGACCGAAATGATCACGGTATTTGGAGGTCTTTTTCGCCTGATCGTAGCTGATAAAAGCTGCAATGCCGCCGCCTGTACCCGGGATAGCACCCACAATCGTACCAATCAGCGAAGAGATTGTCATTGTTTTGAGGCAGCGCTTGATCTCTGCCCAGGACAGCTTCTCATGGTCCAGCTTCAAATGTTGACTGCGCGTCGCATCTGTACGCGGATTATAATCCGAGCGGCTGAGCAATTCGGCAATTGCGAACAGACCGACCAGCGTAACGATCAGCGGGATACCGGCGCCCAGTCGACGGACACCAAAGGTAAACCGAAGCGTACCGCTGACCGAATCCTGTCCCAGCAGTGCAATGAAAATACCGATCAGGCCGCCGAGCAGACCCTTGATGATATTGCCGTTCGAGATGCTTGCAATAATAGACAATCCAAACACTGCGATGCAGAAATACTCCGGAGGGCCAAACATCTGTGTGAAATGTGCAATTTTCGGTGCAGCAAACAGCAATACCAGCGCACTGAACAGGCCACCGAAAAACGAGGCATACAGCGCCATCGTCAGAGCCTTCAGCGGCTTGCCCTGCTGTGTCAGGGGATAACCATCCAGCACAGTCGCTGCGCTCGAGGGCGTACCCGGTGTATTGATCAAAATTGCAGTAATGGAGCCGCCGTATGTGCCGCCGCAATACAAGCCAAGCAGCAGAAGCATCGCCGGGATCGGTTCCATACTGTATGTAATCGGCAGGCACAGGATGATCGCGATATCCGCAGTCAAACCCGGAATGGCACCGATAACGATACCTGCCAACAGACCGATGAAGATAGCAATGAAGCTCTCTGCCGAGGCCATCAGCGCCAAACCGGTCATCAAGTTATCTAACATATGCGCTTCCTCCTTCTTATGGCAGAGTCACGCTCATTGCCTGAAATGCAAAGTACGCAACGATTACATTTGCACTGGCAATCGCATAGAACCACCATTTTCTCGTACCGAAATACAGCAGAATGCCATTGGCAAGCAGCAGCGAGGAAATGATGAATCCGATATGCGGAAGCAGCAGCGCGTATGCGATCAGCATGGCAATATAGATTACCGGTTTCAGCCGCAGCAGATTTTCTCTGGTAAAAATGGCTCCTGAAATCGTGTATTCGGTCTTTTCCTTGGACAGGATACCCTGCACCAGCAGGATCACGCTGCAAAGTATCATGCCGCGGATCAGAAGCGTCGGAACTGTTGCAGCAGTCACCGCGCTGGTTTCATACGTCCGGATCTGCGATGGTATCAGAATATGCAGGGCAACAGAAACGATCAGAAACAGAACGCCTGTTATCATATTCGAATTTAGCTTTACTTTCAATCTTGTCACCTCTCATACCAGATTAAAAGGCAATACCGCATAATTTTCGCAAAGCACCGCGGCAGTGCGACCGGAGCCTGCACAAGGAGCCGCGGCAGCGCGACCGGAGCCTGCGCAAGGAGCCGCCGCTTTCATTGTGCGGTATTGCCTTAAACAGACCAGCCTGTTACTTGAGCATCTCCACGTATTTGTCCATGCTGTCCATCTGATCCTCGATAAACTGCGTCACTTCGTCACCCTTGGCATCCCACAGCGGATAACCCATCTCGTCCATAAAACCGGTGAACTTGGAATCGGCATATACGTCATCGAGCATTGCATTCAGTTTGTCTACAATCTCCTGCGGAACGTCCGAGCGAACAGCCAGACAGTCCATGCCGGCAAATTCAACATCAACACCCCAGTCCTTGATGGACTTTACTTCACCGTACGGAGTCTGAACCGTTTCCGGATAGAAAGTTGCGACCGCCTGGATCGTACCCTCTTCCTGATGCGAGTAGTATGCCGGAGGCGTACCCAGACCGCAGTCTACCTGACCGGAAACCACTGCATTGATCGATTCTGCCTCGCTGCCCATAACGACCGGCTCCGCTTCGATACCAAGCGCCTTGAACATTGCAGAAGAAACAACGTACTGGTCACCGCCCGGGCCGGAGGAAGTTGCATACGTGATCTTATGCGTTTTGCCGTAGTTGATTAGATCATCAAACGTCTTCATGCCGGATTTCTGCGGATTAGTGAAGATCATCAGCGCAACCTGACGCATACCGCGCAGCATAGTGAAATTAGAAAGCTCATAGGATACATCGATGTACTTCGGAGTCAACGAAAATAACGGACCGTTGGTGACGACCATAGTATAACCGTCCGCATCCGCATCCATGGCATCCATCATGCCGATGGTGCCGGAAGCGCCTGTGTGATTTTCTACAATGATCGGCTGATCAAAATAATTCTTGGCCACCTCCGAGATCTTGCGGGAGATGACATCGGCACCGCCGCCGACACCCCACGGACAAATGATTGTTACCGGTCCATTCGGGTAATCAGCCGCATCTGCCGCAGCATTGCCTCCCTTTGCATTGGCACCGCCGCAGCCCGTCAGACCTGCCAGCAGCATGGAGCCCGCCATCAGCATAGCCATCAATTTTTTTCCTTTCATTTTCTTTTCCTTCTTTCTTTTTCATATTTGAAACGCTTTTTCGCGTTTGCATACGTATTCAATTGCGGAGAATAAAAGAATTATTCTCCTGCTGAGGGACAGAATGTGTCTCGGATGATCAATTTGCTGTCCAGTATATACCGGTAGGTATCCGGCAGTTTGTTCGATGCCATTGCCATGACCCATTCTACTGTTAAATTGATAATCTTGTCATAATCTATTGCCACAGTGGTTAAATGCGGCGTAAACCAGCTGCCCATCGGGATATTATCCGAACCAATCAGAACCACATCATCCGGCACCTGAATTCCCTGCTCGCGCAGTGCTTCCAGCGCACCTAATGCCATCATATCGTTCTGCGCAAAACATGCTGTACCCGGCTGGAACAGTTCAATATGCTCCAAAACCTGCTGCGTAGCCTGCTTCAGGTTGTAATCTGCATGCAGAATGTGCGTATCTGGCAGCTTATACCCATGCTGATGCAAAACACGTGCAAAAGCTTCATGTTTATGTATCACGTCGATTCGATGTTGCGGTCCGATAATTTCCACAAATCGTGTATAGCCAGCTTCGCAAAACGTCTTACCGACCAGACTGCCAATCTGTGAATGGCTCGGGGCGATCATATACGACTCATTCAGTGATTCATTCGTATCGTAAATATAGATAAATGGAATTTTTGTTTCATGCAGTAGGCTTTTGACTCGCTCACCCACCTGCGGTCGGTTAAAGATCAGAGCATCAAACCGTCGATTACTGATACTCTTCTCGATGGAAAAAGACTCACCGTATTTCCCTTCATCGAACACCGGCACCAGATCCAGCCCTTCCTTTACGAGCTGCATACGTATGCGATAGTAAATATCACTTTGAATATAATGGTTTGCAAAGCCGGTAAAATCCTCTGAGAATACATATCCGATCACACCGGTGCGGTTGGTTTTTAACCCCCGTGCGTTAGTGTTAAACTGAAAAGAGTATTTGTTCGCTAGCTTTTTGACTCTTGCCTTTGTTTCTTCTGAAACCAGCGGACTGTCATTCAGGCAACGGGAAACCGTTGATTGCGACACACCAGCTAATTTGGCAAGTTCGACGGAAGTAATCGTTTTCAACTGTTTTCACCTCTTTGCATACGTATGAATTGCTTGTCTTATATCTTGCCTTATATATAGCATATTTGAAAAATAAACACAATAGCCAAACGAATATTTGCAATTATTTCGTTAGTATTATCCAAATTCTCATAGCTGTTTTTAGTGCTCTTGCTCTTACTGAAACCAGACCGGACCCTGTTCGAGATTCAGAAGCACTTTTCCCTTACGGCAGCAAAAATCAACTTATCTCCACACCTGCCGCTGCCAAATAAACCCGAAGCACAGACTGCTTTTTCAGTCTATGCTCCGGGTTTTGTTTATTGAGAAGAAAAGGTGTGGTATAGTCTGACAAGCAACGGATTTGATGGTGCAAATCCAGCTTGACGGGGTGGAAGCCCCGTGTCCCCCCCCCCGTTTTTTCAGCCACACGGCAGTTTTACAAGAGGGACGGAAGCGAGATACTTACTCCATCCACGGGTCGATAACGACCTTCATGCTTTCGCGGGTCATACCGGCCTTCACGGCATCTTCTGCCTGCTTCCACGGGAAGTGATGGCGGAACAAGACGCTCCCACGGGAAGGTATCCTTGTGGCGCAGCATCCTTTCCATCACGGTTTTGTATTTATTGTGCGTGTGATTCGTCATGCCGACAATACGCAGCTTGCACGGATTGAGATAAACGGCCACGGTATACTCTCACTTTTATCTCCTGTATTGTCGGTAAATTGTCCGTATATCCTGTATTCCATAACAGAATTTCAGCATAAAGTTAAAAAGTCAAAAAGTCGTAAAGCTATAACTTTGTGACTTTTTGACTTTAGTATTTCCGGAAGTTACGCAAAAAACTGATCGAGTGCCTGCCGTACCAGCTCGGACATATCGCAGTCGCGGTGGAAGGCTGCCGCCTTGAGCTG
>NZ_JAQCWA010000018.1:0-53791 GCF_027684505.1 Butyricicoccus sp. AF18-9LB | reverse complement strand
GATAGTATACCATACTGTCTAACAAATGGGGTGCAGTTCATCTATGACCTGACTACTCTGCAAAGAGATGCCAACCGCCTGCTTGGATTTACAGCCCAGCAGACCCTGGACTATCTGCAAAGCCTGTATGAAAAGAAGCTCTGCACCTATCCCCGTACTGACAGCCGCTATCTGACCAGTGATATGGCAGACAGCTTGCCGGTGCTGGTGAATCTGGTTGCCAATGCTATGCCGTTTCGCAAAGGGATCGCCATTACCTGTGATCCGCAGACGGTCATCAACGATAAGAAAGTAACCGACCACCACGCAGTAATTCCCACCCGAAATCTCAAGGATGCAGACCTTTCTGCCCTTCCTGCGGGAGAAAAAGCAGTGCTGGAGCTGGTGGCCCTGCGTCTGCTGTGCGCCGTGGCCCAGCCCCATATCTATTCGGAAACCGTTGTGATTGCAGCGTGTGCCGGTGGGAAATTTACCGCCAAAGGAAAAACGGTGAGGCACCCCGGATGGAAAGCACTGGAGGACGCTTACCGTGCCAAAACGAAGGATGCAGAGCCGAAAAAAGAGGGTGCAGAGACAGCCCTGCCGGAGCTGACTGAAGGACAGACCCTTTCGGTTTCTGCGGCAATCGTCAAAGAAGGCAAAAGCAGTCCGCCCCAGCACTTTACGGAGGACACCCTGTTGTCCGCGATGGAGACTGCCGGAAAAGAGGATATGCCGGAGGATGCCGAGCGAAAAGGTCTGGGGACACCGGCCACCCGTGCCGGTATTTTGGAAAAGCTGGTATCTGCCGGTTTTCTGGAACGAAAAAAGAGCAGGAAAACGGTGCAGCTTCTCCCTTCCCACGATGCAGTTTCCCTGATCACCGTTCTGCCGGAACAATTGCAATCGCCGCTTCTGACTGCCGAGTGGGAGTACCGACTGGGCGAGATCGAGCGCGGGCAGCTTGCCCCAGAGGAGTTTTTGGACGGGATCAGCACCATGCTGAAAGACTTGGTGGGAACTTATCAGGTCATCAAGGGAACTGAGTACCTGTTCACTCCGCCCCGTGAGGTGGTGGGCAAATGCCCTCGCTGCGGCGGTGAAGTTGCAGAACTGCAAAAAGGCTTCTTCTGTCAGAATGATTCTTGCAAATTTGCAATCTGGAAAAATAACAAATGGTGGGCTGCCAAGAAAAAACAGCCGACCAAGGCTGTGGTGTCTGCACTGCTTAACGATGGCCGTGTCCGTGTGACGGGCCTATATTCGGAGAAAACCGGAAAGGCCTACGATGCCGCTGTGGTTTTGGAGGACGATGGACAATACGCCAACTTCAAGCTGGAATTTGACCAGCGGAAAGGAGGTAGTCGATGAAGCTCTCTTTAGTGGAACGGGAAACTATTCTCCTCTATAACCAGGCAGAACCAATGGCTGAGATCTATACCCATGATCCCCGTCTGATGGAGAAGCTGGATCTGCTGGCAAAAAAGCACCCCGACCAGATCACCCGAAAGGATGCCCATAACTTTACCGTCCCCAAGCGGTGTGTATCAGTCAGGGAGCCATATAGCGCAGAACGCCGCAAAGCTGCCAGTGAGCGTGCGAAAGTTGCCGGATACCAACCTCCTGTGAGAAAGCCCAGCGGTTAAAGGCACATGGCAGAGAATGTATTTGAAGCAGTCAAGCAGTCGGTCAGCACCAGAGATGCGGCAGCGTTTTATGGGATCGAGGTCAAACGAAATGGCATGGCCTGCTGTCCCTTTCACGATGATAAGAACCCAAGCATGAAGGTAGACCAGCGGTTCCACTGCTTTGGCTGCGGTGAAGATGGGGATGTGATCGACTTTACCGCAAAGCTCTTTGACCTCTCCTCAAAAGAAGCGGCGGAGAAACTGGCACAGGACTTTGGCCTGATCTATGACAGTCAGGCCCCTCCCCGTAGGAGATATGTCCGGCAGAAAACCGAGGCGCAGAAGTTTCGTGAGGACCGGCAGCGGTGTTATCGCGTACTGTCCGATTACTACCATCTGCTGAAAAAATGGGGGATTGACCATTCTCCCCGGACACCGGAGGAAGAACTGCACCCCCGTTTTGTGGAAGCGATCCAGAAGGAAACCTATGTAGAGTACCTGCTGGACCTTTTTCTTTATGAAAGTGAAGAAGAACAAAAGGCATGGATTGCAGAACACACAGCAGAAATCACACACTTGGAAAGGAGATTGAAAATCATGGCTGAGAACAAACCCACCAACCGAGAGCGGCTAAGGGAAATCACAGATGGCATCGAGCAGGGGATCAAGGAACTGTTTGAGAGTGAAAAGTATATGCGCTATCTGTCCGTCATGTCCCGCTTCCACCGCTATTCGGTAAACAACACCATGCTCATCTATATGCAGAAGCCGGACGCTACATTAGTAGCCGGATACAATAAGTGGAAAGACCAGTTTGAGCGTCATGTAAAAAAGGGCGAGCATGGCATTACCATCATCGCCCCCACACCGTATAAGAAGAAAATCGAGGAGCAGAAGCTGGACCCGGATACCAAGGCTCCGATTCTGGATAAAGACGGAAAGATCGTCACAGAGGAAAAAGAAATCGAAATCCCCATGTTTCGCCCGGTCAAGGTCTTTGATGTAAGCCAGACCGACGGGAAACCTTTGCCGGAGCTTGCTTCCTCCCTTTCCGGCAATGTGCCAAATTATGAGGTATTTATGGAGGCTCTGCGCCGCAGTGCGCCGGTGCCGATCACTTTTGAAGCAATGGCCACCGATACGGACGGCTATTTTTCTGCCGATCATCAGAAAATCGCCATTCGTCAGGGCATGAGTGAGGTGCAGACGGTTTCGGCCACAGTACACGAGATTGCCCACAGCAAGCTCCACAATCAGAAAAAGATTCAGATTGCCAATGACGAGCAATATCAGGAGATCGAGCTGTTTGATAAACCCGGTCTGTTCTCCAATGGGCGGATTGTCCGTGATAATCTGCCGGAGGGCGTTTATTGCTATGACCTGCGCGGTTCTGACTACGACCCCGGAGAGCCGGTCTGTGTAGAAGAACAAGTAGTTGTAAACCATGCAGGTTCCGTTCTGCTGATAGAGCCGCTGGAGCTGGCGGAAGATGGACGCCTGATGCTGACCGAGGAAGAAGGGCTGAATTTTGTTGGCGGCTTTTCTACCCTCACCCAGTTTTTGCAAGAACAGAGGAAAGACCGCCACACGGAGGAAGTGGAGGCTGAAAGCATCTCCTATGCGGTCTGCAAATATTTTGGCATTGAGACCGGAGAAAACAGCTTCGGCTATATTGCAAGCTGGAGTCAGGGCAAGGAACTGAAAGAGCTGAGAGCCAGTTTGGAGACCATCAATAAGACCTCCGGCACTTTGATCTCTGACATTGAGCGCCACTATAAGGAAATCTGCAAAGAGCGTGGGATTGATCCCCATGCAAAGGCAGAGCCGGAAACCGCCCCGATAGAGCAGCCAACCGGCAATCTGACCTACTATGTAGCAGAGTGCATGGAGTTTCCAAACCTTGGAGAATATCACGATAACCTGTCTTTGGAGGAGGCGGTCCGCATTTATCAGGAGATTCCGGCAGAGCGAATGAACGGGATCAAGGGCATTGGCTTTGAGCTGAAAGATGGAAGCGACTATGAAGGACCTTTTCCGATTTTGACCGGGCAGACCATTGACATGGACACCATTCAGGCAATCGACTATTACCGTGATAATCCGTTGGTGCAAAAAGCGGTAAAGGAACTGGCTGCGGCCATGCCGGAAATGGAGGTGCTGGGAGCGGACGCCAACCAGCAGGAGGCTTTGTTTCTGATCGACGATGCCACTTATCTTCATATCCAGCCCTGTGACAGTGGCTGGGACTATACCCTTTACGATGCCGCATCCATGAAAGAGCTGGATGGCGGTCAGCTGGATATGCCGGAGCTTTCCCGCAAAAATGCAGTTCTCCAGATTTGTGATGACAACAATCTGGACAGCACTTCGCTCAGACACGCTCCTATGTCCATGATTGAGACCTTGCAGGAAGCGGCCTATCAGCAAATGCAGGCAGAGACCAGTCAGATGACTGCTTCTTCCCAGCTGCCGGAAGCGCAGGAGCAGGCACTGGATGAATACCCCATGCCGGATGAGCAGGTATCCACACCGGATATGCAGGAATATGGCTACTCCTATGATGGGATGCTCCCTGTTACCAGAGAACGGGCGCTGGAACTGGATGCCGCCGGTTTGACCGTCTATGTGCTACATGAGGACAATACGGAGAGCATGGTGTTTGACCCGCAGGAAATCATGGATCATGGCGGTCTTTTCGGTGTGGACCATGAGGAATGGGAGAAAAGCCCTCAGTTCCACGAAAAGGTCATGGAGCGTCAGGAACATCAGCGGGAACGCGAACAGGCATTTCTCTCCCAGAACAGAGATTGCTTTGCCATCTATCAGGTAAGTCGTGACGATCCGCAGAATGTGCGCTTTATGAATCTGGACTGGTTAAAGTCCCATAACATTTCCATAGACCGCAGCAATTATGACCTCATTTACACAGCTCCTCTGAGGGAGTCTGGCACTGTGCCGGAGCAGCTGGAAAAACTCTATCAGCAATTCAATCTGGAAAAGCCCGTGGACTTTCACAGTCCCTCCATGAGCGTCAGCGACATCGTTGCGATCAGACAGGACGGTAAGGTATCCTGTCATTACTGTGACAGTGTTGGTTTTACCCAGATCCCCGGATTCCTGCCAGAAAACCCGCTGAAAAATGCGGAAATGATGCTGGAGGACGATTACGGCATGATCGACGGTATCATCAACAATGGCGCAAAAGAACCCACGGTGGCAGAGCTGGAACAGCAGGCCCGAAGCGGTCAGCCCATTTCCCTGATGGAGTTGGCAGCCGCCACCCATCGGGAGGAACGGGAAAAGAAAAAGTCCGTCATGGAGCAGCTGAAAGGCCAGCCCAAGACAGAACACAAAAAGACAGCACCCAAAAAGAGTGCGGAAAGGGAGATTTGATATGGGAAACTTTACTTTTGAGGAAATGAACCTGATGTGCATTTACAATACCGGCAGCCGCACCGGGCTGATTGACAGTCTGCGTGAGATGCGCGGCGAGCTTTCGCCGGAGGAAACGGAGCTGAGAGAGTTGACCGACAGCGCCCTTACGAAGCTCTGTGCGATGACCGATGAGAAGTTTGCCGAACTGGAGCTGTACCCGGATTTTGACCAGTAAACAACATAACCGCAGGGATGGGGTGGCGATCTGCCACCCCACCTTTTTACCCCAAAACTGAAAGGAGGACAGAACACTATGCCAACCAAAGCTGAACTATATGCACAGATGGCGGACAAGGTGGCAACGCAGCTCACGGGGAGCTGGCAGGAATGGGCAGGGTTTCTCACCACTGCTTCCCGCCTTTACAAGTACCCGTTCCATGAGCAGCTGATGATCTATGCCCAGCGACCGGACGCTACCGCCTGTGCAGAGTACGATTTATGGAATGAAAAGATGGGCCGTTATGTAAGGCGCGGTTCCAAGGGAATCGCTCTGGTGGATGATTCCGGGGACAGACCTCGCCTGCGTTATGTCTTTGACATTTCCGACACCGGAACCCGTGAACATTCCCGCACTCCCTGGCTGTGGCAGTTGGAGGAGCGCCATCTGGATTCCGTGCAGGCCATGCTGGAGCGCACCTATGATGTTTCCGGTGATGATCTTGCCGGACAGCTCACGGAGGTAGCTGGAAAACTGGCCGAGGAATACTGGACGGAGCATCAGCAGGACTTCTTCTATATCGTTGACGGTTCCTTTTTGGAGGAATATGATGAGTATAACATCGGAGTGCAGTTCAAGGCAGCCGCCACCGTCAGCATCACTTACGCTTTGATGTCCCGCTGTGGACTGGAGCCGGAACGCTACTTCGACCACGAAGATTTCATGGCGATCTTTGATTTCAACACCCCGTCCACCATCGGGGCGCTGGGAACAGCGGTCAGCCAGATCAACCAGCAGGTGCTGCGGCAGATCGGCGTTACCGTCCGAAATGCAGAGCGCGAAGCCAACCAAGAAAGGAGCAAGCAAGATGAACAATCCCATGACCTACATCCAGAACGGAGACTATCAGATTCCCGACCTGAAGCTGAGCCAGCAGCCGGAGAAACCCCTGGGCAAGTACGGCAGGATGAGGAAAACCTACCTGAAGGAACATCGTCCCATCCTCTACAACCAGATGTTGCTGAGCGAGAAGCTGTACCCGCACCTTCTGGAGATCGACGAGACCGCCCAGAGCAGACTGGAGCAGATGATGCCCCAGCTGGCGAAGGAAGCGGGAGCCACCGAGGAACTGAAAGCCAGCGATCCCATGAAGTGGGTGGGGCTGATGAACACCTGCAAAGCTCAGGCCGAGGAAATCCTGATGGCGGAGCTTATCAACAGCTGACTCTAAACCTGTTCCTCTCCGAAGCGGAACAGATCCAATCCATAGATGAAGCAGAGAATGTAGCGCATACATCCTCTGCTTTTTCTTTTGCCCAAAATGACATCGACCATGTGCTGCGTTTGGGCGGCAATACAGACCGTCAAAGGGAGCGTGTGGTTGCAGCCTTTGAAAAGCAGAAAACCACCGCTGAGATTGCCGAGATACTGAAAACGCTGTACTACGGCGGCAATGGCCTTGGCAGTGTGAGCGCATGGTATGCCGAGGATGGTATCCATCTTTCCCACGGGAAGTCTGTCCGTTATGACAGGTCTGCCCAGGTCATTTCCTGGGAGAGCGCCGCAGAGCGTATCGGGGAGCTTTTGGAGAGCGGCCAGTTTGCCTCCAATGTGGAGCTTGCGGAAGCGGCAGGCTATGAACGCTCCCTCCTTTCAGAAAAGCTCTGGTATCTGTACCACGATTTCAGCGAGGAAGCCAGAGAAGCCGGATATTTGTCCTGCCTGTCAGAGATCAAAGGCAATGGTTTCCCGGAGGAGACTCGCCGCCTGACGGAGCAGCTGAGTGACCCGGCTTTCCGCCAGACCCTCAAGGAAGAATACGCCGCCTTCTGGACTGCCTATCAGCAGGACCGTGACCTGTTGCGTTTTCACTATCACAGACCAAGGGAGATCTGGGAGAACCTGAAGGACCTTGACCTGCCACGCAGGACCTTTTCTTCAGAGCTTTTCCAAGTGCCAACCGTCCAGCACTTCATTACCGAGGATGAGATCGACGCCGCTATGACCGGCGGCAGCAGTTTCGCCGGAGGAAAAGGCCGTATCTATGCGTTCTTCATGGCAAACCATACGGATAAGGAGAAAGTGAGATTCCTCAAAGACGAGTATGGCATTGGCGGACGCTCTCATGCCCTGTCCGGCGCAACACACAGCGGCGAAGATCACGATGGGAAAGGACTGCACTATAAAAAGCAGGACTGCCCGGATGTTCACTTGAACTGGGAAAAGGTTGCCAAGCGCATTACCTCACTTGTCCAGAAAGACCGCTATCTTACCGAACAGGAACAGGCGCAGTATGACAAAATTCAGGCTGAAAAGGAACTGGCAGAAGAAGATGCCATTCAAGCACAGCAGCCGGAGGTGGAGAAAGAAACGCCAAAGCCTACCCTTGGGGAGCAGTTTGAGCAGTATAAGCCTGTGGTGACTGCCGCCATTTCCGAGGATGCAGCATACCGCAATGCCTGCGGTCATTCTGACCGTGAAAATGCTGTCATCGAGGGTAATGCCGCTGTGCGCCGTGCAGTCCTTGGTTCTAAGGAGATGGAGCTGATCCGACTCTATTCGGATGTGCCGGAGTTCCGTCAGCGTTTACACCGGGAAGTGATCGACGAGACCTATCCAAAGCTCCATGAGCTTCTGCGCCCTCTTTCTCAGGAAGATATTGATACTGCCCTTTGTGCATGGAACGGCAATATCGAGAGTAAACACGCTGTTGTCCGCTATATGAAAGACCATGCAAGAGAAAAAGATACCGCCGCATGGCTGGCTCAGGAATACGGCGGCAGTAACAGCAACAGCCTGTTCGTTGTCCGTGCCGGCAGCCCGGAGGAAACGCAGCTGCCCTGGCCGAAGGTACAGCGCCGGATTGCCCAGCTCATTCAGGAGGACCGGTTCTATACCGAAGAAGAACAGGACCGTTTTGACGACATCGACCCCATCGCCATCCGGGAAGCTCTGGAAGAAAGAGGGATCGTCAACGGCCAGGTGGCAGACACGGAAAAACTGGACAATGCCCCGTTTATCCAACAGGTGATGTCGGATGTAGAGCAGATCGCAGCTGCTGAGACAGAGCAGACTTCCGAAGTTGCTATTTCCGATGAGGAATATGATGCAGTTCGCCGCCCAATTCCGCAAAGAACCTCCTATGACCCAGCCGCCCCGGTCTATGCCGTGGGCGATACCGTGTATATCGAGGATGACGCCTATCAGATCACCGAGCTGCGGGAGGACACCGTACAGCTTCTGCCCACCGGGATGGTATATCCCATCTACCGGGCAGAGCGCAAAGAACAGTTCGAGCAGCTGCTTCGGGCAGACCGCCGCAATGCTTACTATACCGAGTTTCTTCCTATTGACCCGGACAAGGCAGATCAGGACTTGCGGGATGTATTGGCTCATGGACTGATGGATGAAGCGGATAAAAAGCAGATTTCCACGCTGCTGGAATCCGGCAGGAGCAACAGCGAGATCTCCTACTGGCTGAGCAGAGCCTATGCCGGTGAGATCGAGACACTGAATCTGGAGACTGGCGATATTGCCGATTACCGTACCACGGCACAGGGCATAGAGCTGGAAGTCATGGATGCAGAGGAAAAGCGTCTGGCTATGCTGTATTTCCGCTGGGATGAGGTTGCACCTTTGCTGCGCGGGATGTACGCCCGTCAGCAGGACGGTTTGGGACAGGAACAGCCCCAACCGGTTACCGAATCCCCGACCTTCCATTCCGAGACCATGGCCGTCTATCCGGGCGATAAGAACCATCTGCCTTATGATGTGGTGGTGGAACGGCTGCATATCGAGGAGCCGGAGCCGCCAGCACCTGTGACAGAGCCGGAGAAAACTTTTGAGGAAGTGCTGGACGAACACTCGGTTTCCATTCAGGTCAATGGCCAGTGGCAGACTTTCCCCAATGCCAAAGCTGCCGAGAAAGCCTCCTATGAGGAATACAAGGATAACCTGCGCCGCAATGCAAAAAACTTCCGCATTACAGACGAGCATTTGGGCGAAGGTGGTCCGAAAGCCAAGTTCCAGGCAAATGTCAATGCGATTCGTTTGCTGAAAGAGCTGGAAGCTGCCGGACAGCAGGCAAGCCCCGAACAGCAGGAGGTTCTTTCTCGATATGTGGGCTGGGGCGGTCTCTCTGATGCTTTTGACCCGGAGAAACCGGCATGGGCTTTAGAGTATGCCCAGCTAAAAGAACTGCTGACCCCGGAGGAATATGCCGCCGCCAGAAGCTCTACCCTCAACGCCCATTATACCAGCCCTACGGTCATTCAGGCCATCTATGAAGCGGTGGACCGTATGGGATTTGAGACCGGAAATATTCTGGAGCCGTCTATGGGTGTGGGCAATTTCTTTGGTATGCTGCCGGAGAAAATGCGAAACAGCCGTCTGTACGGCGTGGAGCTGGACCCTGTTTCCGGGCACATCGCAAAGCAGCTCTATCCCAAGGCGGACATCACAGTAGGCGGCTTTGAGACCACCGACAGGCGTGACTTCTTTGACCTTGCCATCGGCAATGTGCCGTTCGGTCAGTATCAGGTCAACGACAAAGCCTACAACAAGCTGAATTTCAGTATTCATAACTATTTTTTTGCCAAAGCACTGGATCAGGTGCGTCCCGGCGGCGTGGTAGCTTTTGTGACCTCCCGATATACCATGGACGCCAAGGATTCCACCGTGCGCCGCTATCTTGCCCAGCGTGCCGAGCTGCTGGGAGCGATCCGTCTGCCTAATGATGCGTTCAAAAAGAATGCCGGTGCCGAGGTTGTATCGGACATCATCTTTCTCCAAAAGCGGGACCGTCCGCTGGACATTGCACCAGAGTGGACGCAGACCGGACAAACGGAGGATGGGTTTGTCATCAACCGGTATTTTATCGACCACCCGGAAATGGTGCTGGGCAGACAGGAGCCGGTAAGCACTGCTCATGGTATGGACTACACCGTGAACCCTATCGAGGGACTGGAGCTTTCCGACCAGCTGCATGATGCGGTGAAGTATATTCATGGCACTTATCAGGAGGCAGAGCTGCCGGAGCTGGGCGAAGGCGAAGCTATTGACACCTCCATTCCTGCCGACCCCAATGTGAAGAACTATTCCTATGCCATTGTAGACGGGCAGGTGTACTACCGGGAAAACAGCCGTATGGTGCGCCCTGACCTCAACGCCACCGCCGAAGCCCGTGTAAAAGGTCTTGTGGGACTGCGTGATTGTGTGCAGGAACTGATCGACCTTCAGATGGAT
The DNA here is from genome assembly GCF_027684505.1 of Butyricicoccus sp. AF18-9LB. Taxonomy (NCBI): domain Bacteria; kingdom Bacillati; phylum Bacillota; class Clostridia; order Eubacteriales; family Butyricicoccaceae; genus Butyricicoccus; species Butyricicoccus sp. AF18-9LB. The sequence continues at coordinate 43,348 of NZ_JAQCWA010000018.1, read as the reverse complement.
GCAGCAGTTCCGGACAGCACCATTACCCAAAAGCAGGCGGAACTGAACAGCCTCTATGACAGCTTTTCTGCAAAATACGGTCTCATCAATGACCGTGCAAACCGACTGGCCTATGCAGACGATTCTTCCTATTACCTGCTCTGTGCGCTGGAAGTCATCGACGAGGATGGGAAACTGGAACGTAAGGCAGATATGTTCACCAAACGGACCATCAAGCCCCATCAGGCGGTGGCTGTGGTGGATACGGCAAGTGAAGCACTGGCGGTGTCCATCTCGGAAAAAGCCTGCGTGGATATGGACTATATGAGCCAGCTTACCGGAAAAACAAAAGAAGAACTGGCCGGAGAGCTGCAAGGCGTCATCTTCCGTGTACCGGGACAGTTGGAGCAGGACGGAACGCCCCATTATGTGACTGCTGATGAATACCTCTCTGGCAATGTACGCCGCAAACTGCGTCAGGCGCAGCGGGCGGCACAGCAGGACCCTTCTTTTGCAGTCAATGTGGAAGCTCTTACCGCCGCGCAGCCCAAAGACCTGGATGCGTCGGAGGTCGAGGTGCGTCTGGGCGCTACCTGGATCGACAAAGAGTACATCCAGCAGTTTATGTATGAGACCTTCAACACCCCGTTTTATCTCCAGCGCAGTATCGAGGTCAACTATTCGTCCTTTACCGCTGAATGGCAGATCAAGGGGAAATCTTCCGTATCCTACAACGATGTGGCAGCCTACACCACCTACGGAACCAGCCGTGCCAATGCCTACAAGATTTTGGAGGACAGCCTGAACCTGCGAGATGTCCGTATCTATGACACCATAGAGGACGCAGACGGAAAAGAGCGCCGCGTGCTGAACGCCAAGGAGACCACCCTGGCTGCCCAAAAACAGCAAGCTATCAGGGAAGCCTTTAGGGACTGGATCTGGAGAGACCCGGAACGCCGCCAGACTTTGGTGAGCCAGTACAACGAGGAAATGAACTCTACCCGTCCCCGCGAATATGATGGCAGCCATATCACTTTTGGGGGCATGAACCCGGCCATTACCCTGCGGGAACACCAGAAAAGCGCCATTGCCCATGTGCTGTATGGAGGAAATACCCTGTTGGCACATGAAGTAGGCGCAGGCAAAACTTTTGAGATGGTAGCTGCTTCGATGGAAGGCAAACGCCTGGGACTGTGCCAGAAATCTCTCTTTGTGGTTCCAAACCATCTGACCGAGCAGTGGGCGTCGGAGTTTCTGCGTCTCTATCCTTCCGCCAACATCTTAGTCACAACCAAAAAGGACTTTGAGACCCATAACCGCAAAAAGTTCTGCGCCCGTATTGCGACCGGTGACTACGACGCCATCATCATGGGACACAGTCAGTTTGAGCGTATCCCCATCAGCCGGGAGCGTCAGGAAAGGCTTCTCTATGAGCAGATCGACGAGATCACCGAGGGCATCGCAGAGGTGCAGGCCAGCGGCGGCGAGCGTTTTACCGTCAAGCAGCTGGAGCGTACCAGAAAGTCTCTGGAAGCCAGACTGGAAAAGCTGCAAGCCGAGGGGCGAAAAGATGATGTGGTAACTTTTGAGCAGCTGGGTGTGGACCGGCTGTTTGTGGACGAGGCCCACAACTACAAGAACCTGTTTTTATACACAAAAATGCGGAATGTGGCTGGTCTCTCCACCAGCGATGCCCAAAAGTCCAGCGATATGTTTGCCAAGTGCCGCTATATGGATGAGATTACCGGAAACCGTGGCGTGATCTTTGCCACCGGAACGCCGGTCAGCAACTCCATGACCGAGCTTTACACCATGCAGCGTTATCTTCAGTATGAACGCCTGCAAGAACTGAACATGACCCACTTCGACTGCTGGGCTTCCCGATTTGGGGAGACCGTCACAGCATTGGAGCTGGCACCGGAGGGAACCGGCTACCGGGCAAGAACGAGATTCAGCAAGTTTTTCAACCTCCCAGAGCTGATGAACCTGTTCAAAGAAGTGGCGGACATCAAGACCGCCGACCAACTGAATCTGCCTACCCCGGAGGTGGAATACCACAATGTTGTGGCGCAGCCCACCGAACATCAGCAGGAAATGGTCAAAGCTCTTTCGGAGCGTGCATCGCTGGTACACAGCGGAACCGTTGACCCGTCTCAGGACAATATGCTCAAGATTACCTCGGATGGCCGCAAGCTGGGGCTTGACCAGAGAATCGTCAACCAGATGCTGCCGGATGAACCTGGCACAAAGGTCAATCAGTGCGTGGACAACATCATGCAGATCTGGCGGGATGGCGAAGCTGACAAGCTGACCCAGCTGGTGTTCTGCGACATTTCTACACCGCAGGCAAAAGCTACTGCAAGCAAGGCGGCGAAAACGCTGGATAATCCACTGCTTCACGCATTGGAAGGCGCTGTGCCTCTGCCGGAGCAGGAACCGGTCTTTACGGTATATGACGATATTCGTCAGAAACTCATTGCTCAGGGAATGCCTGCCGACCAGATCGCTTTTATCCATGAAGCCAATACCGAAGTGCGGAAAAAGGAGCTGTTCTCTAAGGTCCGTACCGGTCAGGTTCGTGTCCTTTTGGGAAGCACCGCAAAGATGGGCGCAGGCACCAATGTGCAAGACCGTCTGGTGGCACTTCATGACCTGGACTGTCCGTGGAGACCGGGAGACCTTGCCCAGCGCAAGGGCCGTATCGAGCGCCAGGGCAACCAGAATCCCCTTGTCCATGTGTACCGCTATGTGACCGAAGGAACCTTTGACGCATACCTCTGGCAGACGGTGGAGAACAAGCAGAAATTCATCAGCCAGATCATGACTTCTAAATCGCCGGTGCGCTCCTGCGATGATGTGGATGAAACAGCCCTCAGTTTTGCCGAGATCAAGGCTCTGTGTGCCGGAGATCCCCGTATCAAAGAGCGTATGGATTTGGATGTGGAGGTATCCCGCTTGAAGCTGATGAAAGCCGACCACCAGAGTAAGCAGTACCGCTTGGAGGATCAGTTGCTCAAATATTTCCCGGAGGAGATTGAAAAGCACAAGGGCTTTATCAAGGGCTTTGAATCCGATCTGGAGGTTTTGGCAGCGCACCCGCACCCGGAGGACGGTTTTGCTGGTATGGAGATTCGTGGAGACCTGCTGACCGATAAGGAGAACGCCGGTGCAGCCCTTTTGGATGCCTGCAAAGAGGTCAAAACCTCCGATCCGGTGCAGATCGGCAGCTACCGGGGCTATGCCATGTCCGTGGAATTTTCCGCTTGGAAACAGGAATATACGCTCCTGCTGAAAGGACAGATGACCCACCGGGCAACCCTTGGTACAGACCCTCGCGGAAATCTTACCCGTATCGACAATGCCCTCGCCCAGATGCCCCAGCGTCTGGAGGCGGCAAAGGCCCAGCTGGATAACCTCTATCAGCAGCAGGCTGCCGCAAAGGAGGAAGTCGGAAAGCCATTCCTTTATGAAGAAGAACTGAGAAGCAAAAACGCCCGTCTGGTGGAGCTGGATACCCTGCTCAACATCGACGGAAAGGGGCAGGCACACACCGAGTCTGTTGTTGCCAAAAGCACACGGCTTTCGGTGCTGGATAACCTAAAACGCCCGGTGCAACCCCGCAGTACAGACAAGAAACCAAAACAGCATGAGGAGGTGCGATAACATGAATACCAATAATCTGAATGCGGCCATTTATGAAAAGATGGCCACTGAGCAGGAAAAATACAGGGACTGGTTGCAAAGCCAGCCCCCGGAAGAAATCCTGCACCACACCTATGAATATACTGTCCGTGAGGACATCGTGATGGCGATGGAGGAGCTGGAGCTGACCGACGCCCAGGCACAGGCGCTTTTGGATTCCCCCTCGCCGCTGGCTGATGTGTACCGTTATTTTGAAAAGCTGGAGACCGGCTACATGGATGTGATCCGGGACAGCATTGAAAACCGTGCCGATGATGTGTGCAGGGCGCAGGAAGAATTACGAACTGCTCCTCTCTACCACCATTCTGCCGCCTATGCGTCCGAGCATGGAGAGATGGCACAATATAACCGTTCGTATCAGGCGAACAGCGCCTGCAAAGAAGCCATTGAGCAGACCATCAGCGCCCACTATGCAGAGAATCGGCTGGATACGGAGGCTGCGGTCAAAGATGTGCTGGAAAAGTTCGGGGCGGAACGGGTACAGTTCATTCTTGCAAACACCATCCAGCACAAGAACCATGACGGGCGTATCTCTCAGGACAATAAAGCCTGGGCAAAAACCATTCCCATGCCGGAGGACAGCGGCGCTTCCCGCCACTGCGCCTATCTGGTTGTGGATGGGGTCAATCCCGGTCTGACCGATCTGTTTACCAGGCAGGCCAGAAAAAGCATGCAGGAACAGCAGAAAAGTTCTGTTCTGCAAAAGCTCAAGCAGGAACCGCCTGCCCGCAAGCCTGCCACCCCGAAAAAACGGGAGCCGGAGCGATAACCATGGCAAAGCGCAAGCGGGATGTGCCGGTTTTGTTTTGGGTGTCCGCAGAAGAACTGGAACTGATCCATCAAAAGATGCAGCAATACGGGACAGAGAATTTGAGCGCTTATCTGCGGAAAATGGCGCTGGATGGTTATGTGGTCAAGCTGGAACTGCCAGAGCTGAAGGAGCTGGTCTCCCTGATGCGCCGAAGCAGCAACAACTTGAACCAGCTGACCCGCAAAGTGCATGAGACCGGGCGGGTTTATAATGCTGACTTGGAGGATATATCCCAGCGGCAGGAACAACTGTGGGAGGGTGTGAAGGAAATCCTTACTCAACTCTCCAAACTTTCATAACAGGGATAGATACTCCATTTGCGGAGGGAGGAACGGCGTTTCTTCGCCGCACCTTCCTCCGCTTTTTCTTTTTGTCTGTATCCTTGTCTTTTGCCTGTCCGTACCGGATAATATGAGTAGAATAAGAAGCGTAGCAAAGGAGTGAAAACAGATGCTGACCTTTGAAAAGGTGCTAGAGATTTTTGCGGATTACCTAACCGCAGACGAGACCATAGAAGTTTATATCAGCCGCCATGGATGTGTAAGAGTTGAATTTGACCAAGATTTTCACTATTGCTCTGGCGAGGTGTGCCATACTCCCAAGGAACTGTTCGACCTCTTAGCCGATGATTACCGGACTTATCTGGAGATTGAACTGACCAAAGGAAAACGGGAAGTGACGGAAGATGATGAGAGAGAAGCGGATGCCCTATGCAAACAGTATCTGGAGCGTTGGAAGGAGGAACAGAAATGAAGATTTTGAAATGTCTGCTGATGATCGTAACTGCACCGGTCATTTTGGTGTTGACGCTTTTTGTCTGGCTCTGCACGGGGCTGATCTACATATCCGGTCTGGTGCTTGGTCTACTAAGCACGGTAATTGCTCTGCTTGGCGTGGCTGTGCTGATTACCTATTCCCCGCAGAATGGTGTGATTTTGCTGGTTATGGCATTTTTGATTAGCCCGATGGGGCTGCCGCTGGCTGCGATCTGGCTGCTGAGCAAGGTGCAGAGTTTGAAATTTGCGATCCAGGATTGGGTGTATGGGTAAATGATGTGAATATAATTTGGAATGAAAAGAAGCAGGACAATGGGAGATGAGACCCACTGCCCTGCTTCTCTGTTTATTCGGAACGAACTGTAATATATTTTTGATTGCGACTTTTAGGTTTATCGGGAATAGTCATTTCTAATTGCCCGGATTCTAAAAGCGGATTGATATGCTTCAAAGTGAAGTTTCTTAAATCTTTGAAGCCGCAAAATACTGCAAGCTCTTTCTTGGATTTTGGTGTTGTGCAAAAAGCCAAAATCTGTTTGGACACCGTTGATAGTTCAATATCTTGGTGGGTAACTTGGTGGATAACTTGGTGGGTGTCATCCTCTAAGTTGTAGTTTACATTTTTCAAGATGACCCTGAAATCTGTTGCTGTTGAGGAAAATTCAGGCTTATATGCCGCTGTATATCCAGGTAGCTTTTCGGTTTCACTGACGATTTTGCGTAGGCCACTTCCACGGCGTTCCATGTACTTCATGCGGTGGAACAGGTCAGCAATCACAGGGTTTCGCCGCATGGAACGGATACTGTAAATATCGTATTCCTGAATTGAGCCGCCGCCAAACATACCGCCAGGAGATGTGATTTCCACCCGATCATCAAACATATCAATATGGATTTCGCTGCCAAGCACAATATAATCACGATGGATAAGCGCATTGACAAGAGCCTCTGTCACAGCTCGTTCAGCATAATCCGGCTTGTCTACACGATACTGTGCCTCTTTGACAAAACGGACTTTGGAATTATTGCGAATAAATTCACTGCCGCTTTTCAGTAGATAAATCAGATTCCCTTCGTATTCTTTATCGTCCAGCGCATCATCAAAGATAGAGCCTTTTTCCAAGCCATTCCACCGGGTACAGAACATACGGGAGTTATAAACTGTGTGCTGATCGGTCATGAGATTTCCGGCATTGGTCAAGAACCCATTTTTGTCAGCCAAACCGAAGGAGACATAATCGGATGGCTCAAAGCGGAGACCAGTCCGTTCCAGATAGGTTGCTTCCAGAAGTGTAAAGCTGTAATCCTTTTTTACCGCGTCTGTTGTTAGGGTATCAAAGGACTGATTGGTTCCCTTTAAGATCAGTTCATTCACAATGTAATCCGGTGCAATTACGCTTTCATTTCCAACACGGATGTATGCTTCCATTACTCCGTCTGCCTTGTAATAGTATGGGGTGCTGCGGCCAGGAGAAACCTCCAGAGCCAACAGGTTTTTACCATCTTCCTGCAATGGCTTTAAGATAAACTGCGGTAATGGTGTGATACGTTCTTTGATTAAGCGGCTGATCGCTTCAGCATCCTTTTGAACATCGGACAAGCCGATAGGCTCCCGGTCATCGGAGACTCCGAAAAACAGAGTGCCGCCAATTCCATTGGAAAAGGCACTGACACTTTTTAACCAGCTTTTTGGCTTTTTTATTTCGAGAGCAACTTTGAAATCACATTCGGTTGCTTCAGCAATGAGCTGTTCTATCATAAAATCCCTCCTTTGAGGTATTGGTAGTTTCTTTATATTATACCCATAAGGAGAGTTTATTTCAACGATAGGCACAAAGAGTTCAGAGAAAATATTTTGAGAGGAGGGCTTTTTATGGCAACTACAAGAATCATGCCACTTCATGTCGGCAAAGGCCGCACAGAGAGTCGGGCGATCAGTGACATCATCGACTATGTAGCAAATCCACAGAAAACAGATAATGGAAGGCTCATCGCAGGATTTGCGTGTGACAGCAGAACGGTTGATGCGGAGTTTCTTTTAGCAAAAAGGCAGTATATCGTTGCTACCGGACGAGTGCGCGGTGCGGATGATGTGATTGCCTATCATGTGCGCCAGTCCTTCCGCCCCGGCGAGATTACTCCGGAAGAAGCTAACCGGCTGGGTGTGGAATTTGCCAAGCGATTTACTAAAGGCAACCATGCCTTTGTGGTCTGCACTCACATAGACAAGTCGCACATTCATAATCACATTATCTGGTCATCGGTCAGCTTAGAATATGACCGGAAATTCCGAAACTTTTGGGGCAGTACCAAGGCGGTTCGCAGGTTAAGTGATACCATCTGCATTGAAAACGGACTGTCCATTGTAGAGAATCCGAACCCTCATGGAAAGAGCTATAACAAATGGATGGGAGATCAGGCAAAGCCCTCTCACCGAGAGCTGCTTCGTGTGGCGATTGACAACGCATTATCACAAAGTCCTGCTAATTTTGAGGAGCTGCTGAAGCTGCTGCAAGAGTCCGGCTGTGAGGTATCAAAGCGCGGAAAATCGTATCGACTGAAGCTCTCTGGTTGGGAGAAAGCCGCCCGCATGGACAGTCTGGGCGAAGGATATGGATTGGAAGATTTGCGGGCAGTTCTCTCCGGGAAGAAAGCACATACCCCGCGAAAGAAAACAGTCACACAGGCAGAGCCGCCAAAGATCAATCTGCTGGTGGACATTCAGGCAAAATTGCAGGCTGGAAAAGGCGCTGGCTATGCGCGCTGGGCCAAGGTTTTTAACCTGAAACAGATGGCGCAGACTGTAAATTTTCTTACCGAACATCAGCTGCTGGATTATGCGGAGCTGGCAGAAAAAGCGGCGGCAGCCACGGCACATCACAATGAACTTTCGGCGCAGATCAAAGCGGCTGAAAAGCGCATGGCAGAGATCGCTGTTCTGCGTACTCACATCGTAAATTATGCCAAGACCCGTGAGGTCTATGTGGCATACCGCAAGGCGGGTTACTCTAGGAAATTCCGGGAAGAACATGAGGAAGAAATTCTGCTCCACCAGGCTGCTAAGAATGCCTTTGATGAGATGGGCGTCAAGAAGCTGCCCAAGGTCAAAGAGTTGCAGACAGAGTACGCGAAATTGTTGGAAGAAAAGAAAAAGACCTATGCCGAGTATCGGCATTCCCGTGAGGAAATGCGAGAACTTTTAACGGCAAAGGCCAATGTGGATCGGGTCCTGAAAATGGAGGTAGAACAGGATGTTGAAAAAGAAAAAGACCACGGCCAGCGGTAAGCTGGTCCTGGTCAAAAGCGTTCGCAGAACGCGTAGCCACAGAATGAAATTCTGTGTTCAAAGGGGCTTGGGGGCGCTGCCCTCAACAAGCAAGCGGAGAGGAAAATCACAAAGGGATTTTCTTCTCTGCGGGTCGGTGTGTATTAACACCGGCATTGCTTGCCTCTTTTCTCCGAAAATGAAAAGAACCAGTGAGAGAATCGTTAAATTTCACTCACTGGCTCAATTCGTTTCAAATTTCTCGGATAACTCTGTCAGTTCCTTCACCGTTTCTTGGGTGTGATGCAGCAGGGTGTCACGCATTTCTGGCGGACAGCTGGAATAAAGCATTTTCATCTGATTGACACCCTCATCCTCCAGAGAAACATCTGGATTTATAAGCGTATCTAAAGAGATGTGCAGGACCTTTGCCAATGCTCTCAAAATCAAATAGGACGGGTTCATTTTCCCTTTTTCGATATTGGCAATTTGCTTTACAGAAACATGGCTTAGATCGGAAAGTTCCTGTTGTGTCAGTTCTTTATTCTTTCGGGCTTCCCGCATTTTTTGCCCTAAGGCAGTTAAATCATCAATCGGCATAATCGTTCACCTCAAATATATTTTATCGTTCCGATTTGCACAAAGGAATAACCTTATTGTGCTTGAGAACAGGACTGATTATGCCGATTCCTTTTTGATAACATGGTTGCTCCATGATTATGGCGTTTCCGGCTACTAATTGAACTATGAGGATGAATTGCAGATTTCAGCTTTGAGTTCGTTGCCAAACGAGAATGATATTGAATGCGGTAGGGAGGCTAGCAGTTTTATCCGCTCATCTATGAGCCGTTTTTTATTCTCTGTGACATAAAAATCCATCTGGATATTCCGTTTCCGGTTCGCCATGCGCTGCCTCCATTCTTCATAAGAGTTTGAGATTATCTCAACAAACATTTTTCATTTTCGGTCAAGAGATCTGAAAATACGAAAAATCGCAAGCGGGTACTCGCTTGCTGTGCTTGTTATCAAGCCTTACCTTCTATTTTTCTCTCTACTAATACTACAATTTGGAAAGGGGAAAATGGCTATATCCGTAAAGAAAAGCAGAAAAATGCCACGACTGAAACTCCGTTGTAGAGTGATCTGTCGTGGCATTACATTGTGAATTTATTTTTGCTGAGCCATTTTCCGATATTCAATCGGCAGGAGGCCTGTACTCTTGCGAAATAATTCCGCAAACCGGCTAGAAGTAGAGTAACCGATCATTTCCGCAATCTGTCCCATTGTGAAATCCGTATCGATCAGCAAATGCTCTGCCTGGCTCATGCGGCGCTGTTGAATGTACTCTGTGATCGTGCAGCCTTGCAGCTGCTTAAAAGATGTTTTCAGCTTAGTGGTTCCCATACAGGCGATTTTTGCAAGACGTTCTAATGGAATATCAAAAGCATAGTGGTCATTGAGATAAGCAATCACATTTTTCAGTTGCGCCACATCCTGCTCGGACAAACGTTTCTCTTTACGGGACAGAATTTTTTTCTGTTCTTCCACGACAAGAGATACGGCCTCGGCTACTTTCGCTTCATAGAATAATCCTGCGGCAATCCCATCCCCACGGTAGACCTTTACTTCATGGAGCAATTTAGCCATAGCTGGGAAATCTGTTGTCTGATCGATCTGCCGGAAAGCTGCAAGCGGGCTGATATAATCCCCTGGATATTGCTTTTGGAGATAATCCTCATAGTATGCCGGCATGACTTCGATACCGATGGAACGGATGGGGATTTTTTTGTGGATCAGCGCCTTGTATGGCTTATAACCGCCGATAAAGGCTTTAATACATCCGGCAGACATCCGCCGATAGGGATTTAATTCCTCCCCGGAGATAGATTCATACTGGGTAATGCTTAAGGCTTCTGGCAGGTTAAATTCCATGAAGAAATCTTCGTGAAAATAGAAATCGTGGATTTTAATGTCGTACAGGTCTTTTTTCGCATAGACCCAGTAAAGGCCTTCCCCAAATTCAGGCGATAACCGCCAGCATTGTCCGGCAGAATTGAAGCGGTTATTGCTATCTACCGGGATAAAATGGTTATCTGTTAAAAGCGGCTCATAGTAATCCGCAATAATGCTATTGTTCAAATGACGGCCTCCTTTGAAACGATTGGACGGAGCTTTGCAATGAAAGGACGAAGATGCCCGGAACATATTGCAGACCGCCCGGAAAGTTAGTATCATATAGACCGTGGTTAGCAGCAACTAATCATAATATAACAGATTTCAGGCGGTAGGTCAACCGTTCTTGAAGCAGGAGGAAAAAATATGAGTAATCAAGTAAATGCAAAGGCAGGATTGTCCGTCAAGGACTTAGTAACAACAGGGATTTTCACCGCACTTTTGTTCGTATTTATCATGGTGGGTGGCGTCTTTTTTGCTACCAACCCGATGCTGACCTTTTTCATGCCCGCCGGGAGTGCTCTGCTTGCCGGGCCGGTTTATCTGCTGATGATCGCAAAAGTACATAAGCGCTGGAGTATCACGATCATGGGCGTTATAATGGCCATCATCTGGTTTGTCACCGGTATGCACTGGGCGTTTGCGCTGGGCTATCTCATTATGGCCGTCGTAGCGGATTTTGTCGCCGGTACAAAGCAGTACAAGAGCAAAAAAATCAACAGCCTGTCCTATATCCTTTTCTCCCTGGGCGGAACAGGGTCGTACCTTGTTTTCTTCGCTGATCCCCAGGGCTGGGCACAGACCATGTTGGGAAATGGAACCGAGCAAAGCTATATCGACACCATGCAGGCGACCGCAAACGCGGGAATCTTTATCGCCATGTTTGCCGCTCTCCTTGTAACAGCTTCTATCAGTGCATTTGTGGGCTGCAAAATGCTGAAGAAGCAGTTTGAAAAAGCAGGTATTACAGCATGATGGGTAACACCGTCCAGAAAGGGCTTTGGCTTGACCCGCGGGCCAAGCTCTTTCTTATTTTAATGTGCGTACTGTGTTCCATGTTCGCACCTTCCCTTTCGTATCAGTTTGCACTTGTCCTGCTGATTGCTGTATTGGGAGTGCTTTGCGGAAAGTGGAAATATTCCATAAAAGGGGTCTGCTTTTATGCCGTGGTCTGTGTACTGACGGTCTGGATCATGGCGGCCATGACGGGGACGCTACGGACCATGTTTGTTGCGTTCCTTGGACTGTACCATAAAGTTTATGCTTGTGGGATGCTGGCAGGGATTGTCCTGTCCACAACGAAAGTCAGCGAGTTTTTATCTGCCATGAACCGCATCCATGCCCCGAAAAAATTTGTCATCACATTTGCGGTCATGCTGCGCTATATTCCAACTATCCAGGAGGACTGGCATTTTGTTAAGGACGCCATGCGGATGCGGGATGTATCGCCCTCCCTGGGCGGATTCCTTTCCCATCCGGGGATGACGGTAGAGTGTATTTATGTGCCGCTGATGATGATGGCCTCCAAAGCAGCGGACGAGCTTTCCATTGCCTCTGTTACTCGCGGGATTGAGAATCCCAATCCCCGGACCTGCCTTGTCCAGATAAAATGCGGGATTGCAGATTGGATGGCGATGTTGATTGCTGTTGCTTTCTTTATTTTTGAATTATGTATGCGGGGAGGTGTGACCGGGTGATTGAATTTGAAAATGTATCATTTTCTTATGAGGGACAGGAGCATGGTGGTCTGCATGGAATCAGCCTGAAAATTGCAGACGGGGAATGTGTCTTGTTCTGTGGCCGTAGCGGGTGTGGAAAAACAACGGTCACAAGGTTGGTAAACGGCCTGATTCCACAATTTTACCAGGGAGAACTTCAAGGGCGTGTGCTGGTGGACGGACAGGAAATCAGCAACCTGCCCATGTATCAGATCGCCGCAAAGGTGGGCTCCGTCTTTCAGAATCCCCGGACGCAGTTTTTCAATGTGGATACGGACAGTGAGATTGCGTTTGGAATTGAAAATGAAGCCAGGCCGGTAAAGGAACTGGAGGAACGGGTAGAACAGACAACAAAAGATTTGCATATTGAAAAGCTACGGAACCGCAATATTTTTGAATTGTCTGGTGGGGAGAAACAGAAAATCGCGTTTGCGTCTGTCTATGCCATGAACCCGGAAATCTATCTGCTGGACGAACCATCCTCGAATCTGGACATGGCTTCCATCCAGGAATTGAAAGAACATCTGCGGCTGATAAAAAGCCAGGGGAAAACCATTTTGATTGCGGAGCACAGACTCTATTATCTGATGGAGCTGGCAGATCGCATTGTTTATCTGGAAGATGGAGAAATAGCAAGGATTTTCACGCCGGAGGAATTTCTCCGGCTGCCCGAAACCGAACGGGAACACATGGGGCTGCGGGCGGTTGATCTGGCAAGGGTGCTCCCTCCGGCCAGTCATCCGCCTATTTCCTCTCCCACATTAGCACTCCATGATGTTACTCTGCGCTATAAAAAACGGACGATTCTACACCAGATTGCTCTTTCTGCGGCAAAGGGGGAAGTCATTGGGGTGGTCGGTCATAATGGAGCCGGAAAGACCACGTTTTCTCGCGCCCTGTGTGGGCTTCATAAAGACTGTGAAGGCGCGTTCCTTTGGGACGACCAGCCGATGGAACACAAGGCGAGGTTGAAACGCTCTTATATGGTTATGCAGGATGTGAACTATGAATTGTTTGCGGAGAGTGTGGGGGCAGAATGTTCCTTCGGAATCCGAAACCCGGATCAAGATTTAGTAGAGGAAACCATGAAGGAATTGGGGCTTACAGCCTACCGGGAACGCCATCCCAACACGCTTTCCGGTGGACAGAAGCAACGTGTGGCTGTGGCAGTCAGCATGATTTGTGGAAAAGATTTGCTGGTGTTCGATGAACCCACCAGCGGCCTGGACTTTGACAGCATGGCGCAGGTGGCAGGTCTGATAAAACGGTTATCCGAACAGGGGAAAATCATTTTTATTGTCACCCACGATTTTGAATTTGTCTGCCGTACCTGCTCCCGTGTCCTGCATTTTGATGAAGGGGAAATGCCGGATGACATCCCTGTTGTGATGGATTCCCTTCAAAAGCTCCGGGAACTGTTCTCTGTTTCAGAGAGAAAGGAGATGTGAAGTGATGAAACAGAAAAAAGAAAACAGGATTGCACTGCTGCTTCAATGGGCCGGTGAGCAAAAAATCTGGCTGCTGCTGGCAATCCTGCTGGCCATGGCAAGCGGCCTGTGTATCATTGTCCCGTATATCGGGATTTATCGCCTGATGGATGCCGCTTTCCAGCATATCTGCACAAAAGATCTTGTCGTACAGACGGTAATGATGATCTCCGTTTCTGTGGCCCTGCGCTTTGTTTTATTCGGGTGTTCCGGTGTGGCGGCCCATAAAGGTGCTTACGGTGCTTTGTTCAAGGTGCGCTGCATGGTGGCGGAACATCTGGCAAAAGTCCCCCTTGGTACATTGAATGAGCGGCGGACCGGGGATATTAAAACGGTTCTGAATGAAGATATTGAAAAGCTGGAGTTGTTTTTAGCCCATAACCTTCCAGACCTTGTGTGCTATATGGTAGGGCCGGTAGCAATTTTCATTTATTTGATGACAGTAAATATCCCATTGGCACTGGTTTCCCTGGTGCCGTTGATTTTGGCCGTTGTGGTAATGGGGGTTATGTTTCGGAATACGGACGATTTGATGGACCGGGCGAACCGATCCATTACAACGCTCAATTCCGTTATGATCGAGTATATCAGCGGTATGAAACTGATTAAAGCGTACAACATGGGGAGCAAATCGTTCCAGAAATTTTCCGGTGCGATCCAGGAAGAGAATGCCATGTGGAATGAAACCTCCCGGAGAATGGGGCCTCCTTATGCAACCTTTGTGGTTCTGATTGAATGTGGGATGCTGCTGATGGTTCCCCTGGGCGGGATGTTCTTTCTGAAAGGCTCCCTGGCGGCCAGTGCATTTTTGCTGTTCGTCTATGTCGGCTCCATGTATCTGACGGAGATCCGGCCTTTACAGGAATTGGGGACAAACTTTGCGAATGTCCTGGGCGCCATTACCAAAACGAAAGAAATATTGGACGTTCCTGTTTATGAAGGTGGAATGGACTTCCCGGAAAACCATGATATTGAGCTTAAGAATGTACGTTTTTCCTACGATGGGAAAACGGATGTCCTGCAAGGCGTCAACCTCAAGATCAGGGATGGGGAACGCATGGCACTTGTGGGACAGTCCGGCGCGGGCAAGAGTACCGTGATTGAACTGATCTCCCGGTTTTATGATGTGCAGGAGGGGGAGGTGCTGATCGGCGGGATCAACGTGAATGAACTGAACTACGATACCATCCTGAAGAATATTGCCATTGTATTTCAAAAGACATTCCTTACCCGTGACAGTGTACTGGAAAATATCCGCATGGGTTCAGACGCCAGCCTGGAGGAAGTACGGGCTGCCGCCAGGGAGGCGCAGATTGATGACTTCATCATGTCGCTGCCGGATGGTTATGACACAAAGGTAGGCAGCTTCGGCTCCCGTTTCTCCGGTGGGGAAAAACAGCGGATTGCTATTGCAAGGGCGATCTTGAAAAATGCTCCCATTCTGATTCTGGACGAAGCGACAAGCGCCTCTGACCCGGAAAATCAGATGGAAATTGATAAGGCCATTCAGAACCTCTGCAAAGGCAGGACAGTCATTGTGGTAGCGCACAGGCTGAGCGCCTTGAAAATGTGCGACCGTGTGGCGGTGGTAGAGAATCATACGATCACCAGCGTCGGTACCCATGAGGAAGTGCGGAAAGAGAACGCTTATTATCGGAAAGCATGGGAGGACTACGAAACAGCGAGGGGAATTACTTATCGACTGGAAGGAGGCGGGCAGAATGAATCCGAATAACGTATGGAAGAAGAACCGGGAGTTTTATATTGGCGTTGCCGGGACTGTCCTGGAGGGGCTGCTCTCCGGTAGCCTGTTTATGCTGCTTTATTCCGTCATGCGGTTTTTATGGGACGGTCAGTTTGATATGAACCGTGTACTGGTCCTGACAGGTGTTATTGCATTTATCTTTCTACTCCGTATTTTGATATACAGCTATGGCTATACCAAAGCACAGATCGGCGGCGCAAAAGTCAGTAAAAATATCCGCTTGTTTATGGGCGACCATCTCAAGCGTATCCCGCTTTCCCGGTTTACACAAGGGCAGACAGGCGATTATATCAACACCATTACCAGTGATGTAAATAACTATGAAAAAATTCTGACCCATAAGATCGGGGACATTGCAAAGAGCTTTGCCCTGTCGCTGATGTTGATTGTTTTTGTGATGACGATCTACTTTCCAGTCGGGCTGATCCTCCTGATTGCCGACCTGCTTTTGCTCCCCGGATTGTGGCTTTCTTTCCGGCAGGTAGCGAAGTATGGCAAAGAGAAGAACGATATTTGTGCAGAGAATGTCAGCAGCATTGTGGAGTATGTATCCGGTATCCAGACTTTCCGGGCCTATGGCGTTGGCGGTCTGAAAAACAAAACCGTGATCCATGCCATGCAGGAGTTTAGCAGGATCAGCTTTGTGTATGAAGCCAAGGTTCTCCCGATAGGTGCGGGATTTGGTATTTTGAGCTGGCTGTCCTGCCCGGTTGTGATCTGGACGGCCTATGGCCCCTGGGCAGCCGGAACTTTAGATACCGTGTCCTATCTTTTGATTTGTATGCTGCCTTTGTTCTGTGCGAAGCTGGCAAATTCCATTTTTGTAGACCTCACCAGCTATAAGAATCTGATGATCTCGAAAAATAAAATCATGGCTGTGATGAAGGAACCGGAAGAAACCGGCAGCATGGAGCCGCTACAGGCAGCCTCCCATGAGATTGTATTTGACCATGTGAACTTTTCTTATGTTCCCGGGGAACCGGTGTTAAAACAGGCTTCCTTTACTGTGCCGGATCAGAAGCTGACCGCCATTGTGGGGGATTCCGGCTCCGGCAAGTCTACCATCCTGAACCTGATTGCAAAATACTATGAAGTATCTGGCGGCACGATTTCCATAGGAGGCAGACCGATCAATCATGTAGCTGCGGAACGGGTATTAGACCAGATTTCTATGGTGGACCAGGATGTGTTCCTGTTTGATGATACAGTGCGGGAGAATATCCGCCATGCCCGTCCGGATGCTACGGACGCAGAAATTGAAGTGGCCTGCCGAGAGGCAAACTGTGACGGCTTTATCCGCAAGATGGAGAGGGGTTATGATACGCCGATTGGGGAAAATGGAAATCTCCTGTCCGGCGGCGAACGCCAGCGCCTTTCCATAGCACGTGCCATTTTGAAAAACAGCCCGATCCTGCTGCTTGACGAGGCGACGGCCTCCCTAGACATTGAGAATGAATTGGCGGTAAAGCAGGCGATTGCGAACCTACTGAAAGAGAAAAAAACCGTGGTGATGATCGCACATACCCTATCCATCGTAAAAAATGCCGATCAGATTCTGGTGGTTTCCGATGGTCGGATCACCGAAGCTGGTACACACGAAGAATTGTTAGCAAAGGATGGAAAGTACGCTGCTATGTGGAACGCAGAACAGCAGCTTTCCGCCTAAAAGGAGGCTACGATGAAGATTCATGCGTCCGGGGAGGATTATCTGGAGGCTGTGCTGATACTCCAAAAGAAGCAAGGCATGGTTCGTTCTGTTGATCTTGCCCGGCACATGGGTTTTAGCAAGCCGAGTATCAGCCATGCGGTAGGCATTTTGAAGAACGGTGGTTTTCTAACTGTGGATGAAGATGGATTCCTCCATTTGACCGCCATAGGCCATGAGGTTGCTGAGAAAATATATGAGCGTCACCGATTTTTCACGGAGCAGCTTATCGCTGCTGGCGTCGATCAGGAAACAGCGGAACAAGACGCCTGCCGGATTGAACACGCCATCAGTGATACATCTTTCCGAAAGCTGAAGGAGAAAGTACAAGGAACCGATTAGCGCACATCGGCTCCGCTCTGCATAATAAGTTATCTGCCCCGTCCGGGGAAAGAAAAAAACCGTTGACTGGGGCAGATAATTTCGTGCGCTATTTTAAGGTTTAAACTCAATCGGCGGTTTTGAAGGACAATTTCAGAGCCGCCGTTTCTTTGCGTTTACACAAACTAATGACGACTTGCAGGGACACGGTAGCCGCTTGGAGGTTAATTTGCCGTGTCTCTTTTGCTTTTTCAAAGCTCCCATGATCTACATCAATTAAAAAAAGCATTGCCCCTCCTCCGGGCAAGTATAGCATTGCATCGGCATTATCGTTCCATGTGATTCAGCATAATAATGACTGTTCTTGGTGCGCCAGTTTCCCATTGCGGGAATCTGGCGTTTTTTGTTGCCTTTTTTTCGGAGATAATCCGGCTGTATACCGGTGTCGTTCCCCACCTCCATTCGATTCACTCGTCAATCACCCGTGAATCGAAATGGAGGTACATAATGAAGAAAATTAACCTTCGGGAACTTTATCCTGATGTTTATACAACAGACTTTTTTGTAGATGTGACAGAGGAAGTAATGGAGACTATTCGAGCAGCTGAACGTGCGGAGGCTGCGTATGAGCGAAAGATGTATCGTTATAAAGCACAGTATTCTCTGGATTGCGAGAATGGCATTGAAAATGCGGTGCTGTTGAAGCCGCAGACACCGGAGATGCTTCTGGAGGAAAAACAGTTTCAGGAGCAGGTCTATGCCGCTGTGATGAAGCTGCCGGAGAAACAGGCAAAGCGAATTTATGCCCGATACTATCTGGGAATGACGGTAAATGAAATTGCCGAAGTAGAAGGTGTAGATCCAAGCCGTGTTCGAGACAGTATCCGCCGTGGCTTAAAGCAGCTCGGAAAATATTTTTGATAAAGTTTCATTTGATGCGCCTGTTTTTTGCCTTTTTTGTCAGTGTTAATAAGAAGGACAAGTTTTCCTCCTTCATCTGCACATTGACAATCGAATAGACAGCACAACAGGTACATAACCCATGTACGAGCGAATATGAAACGCCGCGAGGATGGAGCAGTCAGGGAGGTGATGAAAGCACTGCTTCGGAGCGATCTACGATTTCATAAAAGAATGGTGGCAGATTTGGCGCGATGACTACATGGGGGCTTAAAGATACTTCCTCACGGCCCGCCAAAGACTTGGGGGGAACCCTGCGGCACACGATACGAACGATGCTGCGGAGTTATGACATCCGCGCCAGCGGAGACCTATTGTGTTCCCATCGTCAGGGGGCGTGGCAAATGTGACGAAAGCTGAGAAATATAAATAGGAAGCGTTTGCCGCTTTCTGTTCAAAATCAGATACCATGCGCTGGTGGTTTCGGCTGCCAGCGTATTCATGTGATTTTGAACAAACACGATGACAAACTTGACGGATTGGAGGAAATATGCTTTATGGAAAAACTTATTACGCGAAAAGAAGCAGCAGAAATTTTGGGTATCAGCATTGCAACGCTGGACGCGGCCCGTAACAATGGCCTTATTTCTTATGTGCAATATGTGCAGAATGGCTGTGTGTACTTTACCTCGGCGGGCCTTCAGGAGTATATCGCAAAATGCACCCACAGAGCAAAGCCAGCAGAAAAGAACGCAACATATCGTAAACCTCGCAGAGCTGGAGTGTGAGCCGGTCCGTATCCTTGTCGAAATCATAATGGTCTGATAAAACATAGATACAGCGCTGGAGTATATTCTTAGGAGGTGGCGGAATTGGCAAAAAGAAAAAGAGCAATTCCACAATATGGTACAGTTACGCTTAACGGCATAGATTATTACAGAACGAGAGTTCAGAACACAGATGGAAAGCTGGTAGCTCTTTATGCGCGAACACCGGAAGAATTATATGATAAAGAGTTGGGAGCGATAGAGCAGATTGACAACGATACATTCTGCCGGAAATCCCCGACGGTTGCAGACTACTGTGAAAAATGGCTTCTGATGCAGTCGGTTCACGTGCGGGCAACTACGCTGATAGATTACACATCAAAGGTCAGACGGCACATTATAAAAGAACTGGGACAGATGCGGATGGCAGATGTGACACTGGATGATATTCAGCTTGCACTTGTCCCTGTTTCCGAAAAATCTGCTTCGGTATATAAGTCGGTGGTTATCTTATATAAATCCATTTTCCGGGCAGCAAAGGAAAGTAAGATTATTGATACCAACCCAACAATTTACCTTACAGCCAAAGGCGGAGGTGTTCCGCAAAAGGATAAAGCAGCATTGACGGATGAACAGGCTGCCAGGTTGCTGGATGCTATTCAGGGGCTTCCACCGTATGTGTTTGTGATGCTGGGGCTGTATGCAGGATTGCGACGAGAAGAAATTCTTGCCCTGAAATGGGATTCTGTATATCTGGATGTGGATTACCCTTATTTAACGGTACGGAGGGCATGGCATACAGAAAATAACAGGCCGGTCATTCTGGACGAGCTGAAAACGAAAGCTGCGGAACGAAATATTCCGTTGCCGGTTTGCCTTGCAGAGTGTCTGAAAGAGACAAAGGCTAATTCACAGTCAGAATATGTAGTGCCGAACAGAGACGGTGATCCGTTATCCTATACGCAGTTCAAGCGGCTCTGGCAGTACATTGTGACCCGAACAGTCAGGGAGCGTTCCTATTATCGCTACGAGGATGGAAAGCGTGTAAAACACACGGTTACACCAGTTCTTGGTGAAAAGGCAGCACATAACGGCAAAGTGATTTACAGTTTAGATTTTGAAGTGACGCCGCATCAGCTGCGGCACACATACATTACGAATCTGATTCATTCGTCCGTGGACCCGAAAACGGTTCAATACTTGGCGGGGCATGAGAGCAGTAAAATTACGATGGACATTTACGCAAAGGTTAAATACAACAGACCGGATGAGCTGGTAAGAACAATGGGCGGCGCATTTGCCCAGTGGGATGCAGCACAGGCATAACATTATAAAAGCAGGAAACAACGCAGGAGCGAGGCAAGGATGTCTCGCTCTTTGTTTTTCATAATCCGTATCTTTGATTAAGTTAGTGCTTTCTGATAAAAAGAAGGTGTGAATTTGAGAACACTCATTATCAAGAAAGGAAGATTTGTATGGCTAAGAAAAAACAAAGCGTTCCGGAGTACGGAACGGTTACAAGAAAAGGAACACTGTATTACAGAACCAGAATTACAGATGCCGATGGAAAGCAGGTCAGCTTATATGCGACCACCTGCGAAGAATTATATGAAAAGCAGTTAGAGGCCCGGAGACAGGTGGAGGAAATCATCTTTCACCGGAAGCATCCGACGGTTGCCGAGTATTGTGAAAAATGGCTGCTGATGCAGTCGGCAAAGGTGTCTGCGGCTACCATGAAGGGGTATAACCAAAACATGAGGAACTACGTCATCAAGCCTCTGGGAGATATGTATATGGAAGAAGTAACTGCGGATGATATTCGCCTGGCACTTGTTCCACTGTCAAAAAAGTCGGAAGGATTATACGCTACGGTAAATATGTTGATCAAGTGTGTTTTCTATTCGGCAGAGCGCAGTCAGCTAATAACCCATAATCCATGCGTTGGAATTTCAGCAAAGGGCGGAAAAGCATCGAAAAAGAAAGATGCCTTAACTGACCAGCAGGTTGCGGTTCTGCTGGATACGGTGAAAGGACTACCGCCGTATCTCTTTATTATGATAGGCTTGTATGCCGGTCTACGTCGGGAAGAAATTCTTGCATTGCAATGGGAGTGTGTATTTTTGGATGTACGAACCCCGTACATATCTGTGCGGAGAGCATGGAGGTCAGAGCATAACAGACCTGTGATTTCCACAATTCTAAAGACTCCGGCAGCAAAAAGGGATATTCCTATTCCGAAGTGTCTGGCGGACTGTTTACACGAAGCAAAAGCAAATTCAATATCGGAGTATGTGATTGCTGATAGCAAAGGGCTGCCACTTTCTTATTCACAGTTTACGAGAGTTTGGCAGTATGTAGTTGTTCGTTCTGTGAAAGAGAGAACCTACTATAAATATGTGAATGGACAGAGCATCAAATATACCGTCAAGCCGACATTAGGAACAACGCAGAGGAACAATCCCAAGATTCGCTATACCCTGGATTTCGATGTAACACCGCACTTGTTGCGGCATACCTACATCACGAATCTGCTCTATGCGGGCGTTGATCCCAAGACAGTTCAGTATCTAGCTGGGCATGAAAACAGCAAGACAACTATGGACATTTACGCGAGAGTCAAGTATAATAAACCAGAGGAACTTTTCGAGGTAGTGAATGATGCTTTGAACCAAGGGAATCTTGATGAAAAATTACCGATTTCTATGGTTAAGGAATAGGACAACCGACAACAGAAAATGCGAAAAAAGCCCGTAATATCAAGGAAAAACGCACCATAGAGATGTTTAGCCCGGCCTGAAGGCTGCACGTCGCGCACCGCAGTTCTCCAAGCGCTAATCTACAGCTTAATAATGCTAAAAAGCCCGGAAATACACCATTTTCCGGGCTTTTTCTATACCCAAAATTCTGTCTGGACTGTTCGATTTTGATGGAATTTGAACGGAAATTTATGGGTTTATAGTGGCCGAATTACTGGTGGACAAGCCCATTTTGACCTCTTATGGGTTAAATTACTGGTGGACAATAGGAGCAAATGTAGTCCAATTTTGCCGTCAACGGACGAACACATACTTGACTGATTTACATAGAGCCTTGGCTCATTCTTTGAAAACGAGAATGGGTTGAGGCTCTATTTTTTTCGCCAGAAATCCGGCGAGACAAATTCGAGCAGGAGGTAACAGGTATGACGGATTTCAATCAAAAGACCCATGACACCGCTGTGGACAGTCATGGCAGACAGTCGAGGCAGATGATGGAGGTGTTCGAAAATCAGGAGTTTGGTTCGATCCGCGTGTTGCAAGAGGTAGGCAAGACCTTCTTCTGTGCAAGCGATGTAGCGAAAGCGTTGGGGTATGTGAATCCCTATGCCGCAGTGAAACGCCATTGCAGAGGCCCCCTAACGAAACGCGAGGGGGTCGTTCAGAAGGTGAATCAGTATGGGGATGCTGGAGAGCAGGCTGTTGAAATCTCCTTTATCACAGAAGGCGATGTTTACCGGCTGATTGTTCACAGCAAGCTGCCATCGGCAGAACGATTTGAACGCTGGGTGTTTGATGAAGTTCTCCCTTCCATCCGCAAGCATGGTGTGTATATGAGCGATTCCATTTTGGATCAGGTGATTCAGCATCCGGAGGTCATCTACACTCTGGCGCAGGAGCTTGTAGCCGAGAGAGAGCAGCTTGAGGGTATCTGCAAACAACTGGATGCGGCGCAGCCCAAGGCAGACTACTTCGACACCTTTGTAAATTCGGAGGACTGCACCTGCATCCGGAATTTCTGTCAGGAAATCGGTATCCCGGAGAAGACAGCAGTGGCTCTCTTACTGGACCATCGCTATCTGTACCGCAGTCCAAGCGACTGGCTGATGCCTTTTGCAGACAAATCTGCAAGAGGCTATTTTATTGTCCGGGATTGCTACGGCAGAAGCGGAAAACTGGTACAGCAGACGAGAGTGACCTGCAAGGGAAAGAATCATCTCTTCAAGTTGTTTAAGAAATGGGGTGTGATCGAATGACACTTTTTACAGAGGGACGACTTCAGGCATTTGAACGCATGATGCAGGATACCGGCAAATACCATCGCCGGGAGGACAGCGAAGATCGTCCGCGCAAATGTCCGAAGAAAAAAGCGGAGCCTGCGAAAAAGGGTGGTGAGCACCATGCCGGTATTCAGGGTTGAGAAGAACAGCAATTACACAACGATGTGCAATTACCACCTGCGGGATCAGGGTCTCAGCCTGAAAGGAAAAGGACTTCTCTCTATGCTGCTCAGTTTGCCGGACACATGGAACTATTCGGTACGGGGATTATCTTCGATTACACCGGATGGCGTAGATGGGGTGCTTACAGCTCTGAAAGAACTGGAACGTCTTGGGTATCTGGAAAGGAACCAGCAGCGTGAGAGCAACGGTCGGATGGGCAGAGCGGAGTATGTGATCTATGAGATGCCAAGGAAAAAGCCGTGTTCGGAATCACCGTGTACGGAAAAGCCGTATACGGTAAATCCGGATACGGACACACCGGTTACGGAAAATCCCGCGCAATTAAGTACTAATAGAACAAGTACTGAAACAATCAATAAAAGAGAAAGAAAGGAAATCCAGCACCGGTATGGCTCATATGAAAATGTCCTTCTCTCTGACACGGAATACAGCAAGCTCCGGCAGGAGTTCCCGGGAGATTATCTGATGCGGGTGGAACGGCTCTCTGAGTATATGGCCTCCACCGGCAAAAGCTACAAAAATCACCTTGCCACAATCCGGAGCTGGGCAAAGAGAGAAAAGCCGAAGTATAACCCGGCAGACTACACATTTGAGGAAGGAGACAGCCTTTGAGTGACATGGTGCCTGAGGTTTTGAATGCGGCGTTGGATTCGCTCTTTACGCCGAAAGAACCCGGAGAGCAGGAATACAAGGGCGAAGATGGTCTGCTGTATTGTCGGAGCTGCCACACGCCGGTGCAGTGCAGGGTAAAGCTCTGGGGCAGAGACAAGATTGTTCCCTGCCTTTGCAGATGCCAGCAGGAAGCGATGGCGGAGAAGAAACGCCAGGATGAGCTGGTGGAGCGGCAGCGTAAAATCAGGAAGCTGAAAGCAACGGGGATTCAGGAAAAACATCTTCTGGAATGGAATTTTGTCGTTGCAGAAGATAATAAGGATATCCAGATGGCAAATCTACACGCTGAAAGCCTTAGAAAACCAGCACAGGGATGCGACACCGGAGGAACAGGAAACGTTGGCTAATTATGTAGGCTGGGGCGGACTGACAGATGCCTTCGACGCAGAGAAAACTGCCTGGGCTGGCGAATATAAGGAACTGAAAGCAGCTCTCACGGAAGAAGAATATGCCGCAGCCAGGGCTTCGACTCTGAATGCGCATTACACCAGTCCTACCGTGATCCGCGCAATCTATGAAGCATTGGACGGCATAGGATTTGAAAAAGGCAACATTCTGGAACCGTCGATGGGTGTCGGCAACTTTTTTGGTATGCTGTCGGATTCCATGCTAGGAAGCAGAATGTATGGTGTGGAACTGGATTCCATTACCGGGCGCATTGCGCAGAAGCTGTATCCGCAGGCAGAAATCAAGGTGGCAGGTTTTGAGACCACCGACCGGCGTGATTTTTATGATCTGGCTGTGGGCAATGTGCCCTTTGGCAACTACCGTGTCAGTGATAAGCCCTATGATAAACTCGGTTTTTCTATCCACAACTATTTCTTTGCCAAGGCGTTGGATCAGGTTCGTCCCGGTGGCATCGTGGCCTTTGTTACCAGCCGCTATACGATGGATTCCAAGAATCCGGACGCGCGAAAGTATCTGGCGCAGCGGGCAGAACTGCTGGGAGCCATTCGACTTCCCAACAACGCATTCCGTGCCAATGCCGGTACAGATGTAGTGTCGGATATCATTTTTCTGCAAAGGAGAGACCATCCCATTGATATCGAACCGGACTGGGTACATCTGGGACTGACATCGGAGGGTATTGCCCTCAACAGCTACTTTGTTGACCACCCGGAAATGGTGCTAGGTGAGATTACAACGGAAAGCACCCAGTACGGCAAGGAAGAATGTACGGTCATTCCGATTCTGGATAGACCAGCTGCATGAGGCTGTGCAGCACATCGGCGGTCACTATGAAGCGCAGGAGCTGGCTCCGGAGGAAGAACTGTCCTTGCAGGGCGAAACCATTCCGGCAGACCCCAATGTAAAGAACTTCTCCTATGCGGTGGTGGATGGGGATGTCTACTTCCGTGAGAACAGCATCATGCGAAAGGCTGACCTTTCTGCGACAGCCACAGGCAGGATCAAGGGTATGGTGGAGCTTCGTACCATTGTGCAAGAACTGATCGACTACCAGCTGAACGACTATCCGGAGGAGGCGATTGCCCAGAAACAGCGGGAACTGAATGTAGCCTATGACCGATTCGCCGCTCAGTATGGGCTTATCAACTCGCGTGCAAATGCGCAGGCATTTTCAGAAGATTCGTCGTATTATCTGCTCTGCTCTCTGGAAAATGTAGATGAAAACGGCAGGCTGGAATCCAAGGCGGATATGTTCACCAAACGGACGATTCGACCGGAACGGGCTGTTACCAGCGTAGATACTCCAGCAGAGGCTCTGGCAATCTCTATCGGGGAGCGCGGCAGAGCGGATTTGCCCTATATGTCGGAACTTTTAGGTACACCGGGGGAATATGAAAAAATCCGGCAGGAACTGCATGGTGTCATTTTCAAAGACCCGATGTCGCAGGACAACGAGGAAAACGGCTGGGTGACGGCTGATGAATATTTGTCCGGCAATGTCCGGGAAAAGCTCCGCGTGGCAGAACTGGCTGCGGCTTCTGACCCTGCCTTTGCAGTGAACACAGAATATTTGAAGAAAGCACAGCCGAAAGACCTGGATGCCTCAGAGATTGATGTGCGCCTTGGTGCCACATGGGTAAGTAGGGATTATATCCAGCAGTTCATGGAAGAAACCTTTGAACCGCCGTTTTATCTGCGCCGGAACATCGAGGTGAAATTCTCTCCCATGACGGCGGAATGGCAGATCACCGGTAAGAGTACACCGAGCCGGAATGATGTCCATGCCTATATGACCTACGGCACCAGCCGAGCCAATGCCTATCGGATTCTGGAGGATACGCTGAATCTGCGGGATATTCGTATCTATGATACCGTGGAGGACGCGGACGCAAACAGGAGCGGGTTCTGAACAAAAAGGAGACCACTCTCGCCCAGCAGAAACAGCAGGCCATTAAGGATGCATTCCAGAACTGGGTGTGGAAAGATCCGTATCGCCGTGCGGAACTTGTGGAAAAGTATAACGAACTGTTCAACAGTACTCGTCCCCGTTAGTACGATGGTTCCCATATCCGCTTTGGCGGCATGAATCCGGAAATCCGGCTGCGGGAACACCAGCAGAATGCCATCGCTCATGTGCTGTACAGCGGCAATACGCTGCTGGCCCACGAAGTGGGTGCCGGCAAGACCTTCGAGATGGCAGCTTCCGCTATGGAGGCAAAACGGCTGGGACTGTGCCAGAAATCCATGTTTGTCGTTCCAAATCATCTGACCCTTCAGTGGGCAAACGAGTTCCTGCGCCTGTATCCGAGTGCGAAACTGCTGGTGGCAAGCAAAAAGGACTTTGAAACCGCCCGCAGAAAGAAGTTCTGCGCACGAATTGCAACTGGTGATTACGATGCGGTCATCATCGGCCATTCCCAGTTTGAGAAAATCCCGGTGTCCGTAGAACGCCAGGAGCGGATTTTGACTGCCCAGATTGATGAAATCGAAAACGCCATTGCTGAGATGAAATCCCAGAATGGCGAGCGTTTCTCCATCAAACAGATGGAAAAGACCCGGGAAGGATTGGAGGCGAGATTGGAAAAACTCCGGGCAACCGACCGAAAGGACGATGTGATTACCTTTGAGCAGCTGGGCGTAGACCGGCTGTTCGTAGACGAGGCACACGCATTTAAGAACTTGTTCCTCTACACAAAAATGCGCAATGTCGCAGGCTTGTCCACTTCGGAAGCGCAGAAATCTTCGGATATGTTTATGAAGTGCCAGTATATGGACGAGTTGACAGGCGGGCGCGGCATCATCTTTGCGACCGGCACGCCGGTCAGCAACAGTATGACGGAGCTGTACACAATGATGCGGTATCTCCAGTACGGCACGTTGCAGCAGAAAGGGCTGACCCATTTCGACAGCTGGGCTTCTACCTTTGGTGAGACCACAACGGCTATCGATCTGGCACCGGAAGGAACCGGATACCGGGCAAGAACGAGATTTGCAAAGTTCTTCAACCAGCCGGAGCTGATGAACATGTTCAAGGAAGTGGCGGATATCAAGACCTCCGATCAGCTGCATCTGCCGGTGCCGGAAGCAAAGTTTGAAACCGTAGTAGTGCAGCCTTCGGAGCATCAGCAGGCGATGGTGGCGGAGCTTTCAGAACGGGCGGCGGCTGTGCATTCCGGTGTGGTAGCCCCATCGGTCGATAACATGCTGAAAATCACATCGGATGGCAGAAAGCTGGGGCTGGATCAGCGGCTGATGAATCCGCTTCTGCCGGATGACCCTAACAGTAAGCTCAATGCCTGTGTGCGAAATGTGCTTCGGATTTATGAGGACGGACAGTCGGATAAGCTGACCCAGCTGCTGTTCTGCGACCTCAGCACACCGAAAAACGATGGAACCTTCAACGTGTATGAGGATATCCGCGCCAAACTCATCCAGTCCGGTGTGCCGGAAGAAGAAATCGCATTTATCCATGATGCGGATACCGAGGCAAAAAAGAAGGATTTGTTTGCCAAAGTCCGTACCGGGCAGGTGTGGGTGTTGTTAGGCTCGACACAGAAGATGGGCGCAGGCACGAACGTGCAGGATCGGCTGGTGGCCGTGCATCATCTGGATGTGGGTTGGCGGCCTGCGGACATGACTCAGCGAAATGGTCGAATCATCCGTCAGGGCAACCGCAACAAAGAAGTGCAGGTTTATCAGTATGTGACGGAAGGAACCTTTGATGCCTACCTCTATCAGACACTGGAGAATAAGCAGAAGTTTATCAGTCAGATCATGACCAGCAAATCTCCGGTACGTTCCTGTGACGATGTGGATGAGCAGGCACTTTCCTATGCGGAAATCAAGGCACTTTGTGCAGGAGACCCGCAGATCAAGGAGAAAATGGACTTGGATGTAGATGTTGCCAGACTAAAGGTGCTGAAAGCAGACCATCAGAGCCAGCAGTACCGATTGGAAGATAAGCTGATGAAATATTTCCCTGCGGAGATTGAGAAAACACGGGGGTTCATCAAAGGCTTTCAGTCGGATATCCGGGCGGTGGCGGCACATCCGCTGCCGGAAGAAGGGTTCTGCGGCATGGAAGTGAATGGCACACGCTTTACTGAAAAAGCCGAGGCCGGTGAAGCAATCCTCGCAGTCTGTAAAGCCAATCAGAGTTTGGAGCCGGTGCCGCTTGGCAGCTATCGTGGTTTCAAGATGGAGCTGACATTTGACAGCTTCCAGAAAGAGTATCAGGTGCTGCTAAAAGGCGAGATGACTCACCGGGTATCCATTGGCACCAGTGCTGCGGGCAATATCCTGCGTTTGGACAATGCCCTTGCCGGGATTCCTGCAAGGTTGGAAAAGGCGGAACAGCAGTTGGACAGTCTTAGGAGCCAGCAGGAAGCGGCACAGGCCGAGCTTGGAAAACCATTCCCCCAGGAGGCAGAACTGGCAGAAAAGAGCGCAAGACTGGCGGAACTGGATGCACTGCTGAATATGGATGACCGTGGAAAGGATGACCATGACCGTGAAAAAACAACGGGAAAGCCGTCTGTCCTGGCAGAGATGCGTGACCGTGCCGGTCGCATTCCGCCGATGACACATCGGGATGATGAGGAGGTGGCACTATGAGCGTTCGGGAACACTGGATCAATGTCAGAGTAAACCCGGAAGAGCTGGCGAGGATTCGGGAA
This sequence comes from Butyricicoccus sp. AF18-9LB, assembly GCF_027684505.1. NCBI lineage: Bacteria > Bacillati > Bacillota > Clostridia > Eubacteriales > Butyricicoccaceae > Butyricicoccus > Butyricicoccus sp. AF18-9LB. The sequence continues at coordinate 14,224 of NZ_JAQCWA010000018.1, read as the reverse complement.
AAGCAGAAGGAATTGGGTATTCAGAATACCGGTGCCTATATGCGAAAAATGGCGCTGGACGGATACTGCGTGAATCTTGATTTGTCGGATGTGGCGCAGGTATCTACCCTTCTTCGCCGATGTAGCAACAACCTGAACCAGTACGCAAAACGCGCCAATGAATCCGGAAGCATCTATGCGGAGGATATCCGGGATTTGCAGAAGCGGCTGAATGAACTTTGGGAGATGCAAAAGCTGATCCTGAAGAGGCTTTCGGCTATGCGCTGACGGCGCAAATGTGCGGGATTTCTACAGCACAGGGCACAGATGAAACAGTCTGTGCCGTTACATATTATTTGGTCTACCTGTTGACATCGTGGTGTTTGGCAAGCGGGTGCGGTAAAATAAAGATGAAAAGAAAAACAAAGGGGTGAAATCCATGAAGATCGTATGTTTTTTGTTGAATCTGATGCTGAAAATCCTGTTGCTGCCAGTTGCGTTTCTGCTGCGATTTCTGTGCTTTATCTGGAATCTGCTGATGCAGCTATCCCTGTGGGTGCTTTCGCCGGTCATGCTGTTCGTTCTTGGCTGCGGCATCTATTCGGTGGTACGGGCGAGTTGGACAGATGTGTTCCTGCTGACCCTGATTGAGATGGGACTTTTCGCAGCTGCGGTTGGTGCGGGCGGCATCATGGAACTGATGGAACGGCTGTGTGAGCGTGTAGAGGATGTTTTGACAATTTGAAGTTGAGTGGAGGAATATGAAAATGGCAGCTACAAGACTGATTGCACTGCATATCAATAAAGGAAAGACGGTAGCGCAATGTCTGGCTGACCGTACTGATTATTCAGAGAATGCAGCCAAAACGGAAGATGGAAAATATATTAGTGCGTATGCCTGTGACGCACAGACCTGTGATGAAGAATTCCTGCTGTCCAAACGGCAGTATGAGCATATCACGGGAAGAACCCAGGCACATGATGTGATTGCATATCAGATCTGGCAATCTTTTAAGCCAGGGGAAATCACGCCGGAGGAGGCAAACAAGGTTGGGTATGAGACGGCTATGCGATTCCCAAAGGGAAAACACGCATTTATCGTGGCTACCCATGTTAATCGAGCGCACATTCATAACCACATTATTTTTAATTCGACTACATTGGACTGCACCAGAAAATTCCGCGATTTTCACTTATCCGGTCTTGCGCTGGCAAGGCTCAGTGATATCGTCTGCCTGGAACACCGGTTGTCGGTCATTATCCGGAAACCCTATGGAGAGCGGCAGAAGAGAACGGAATACCCAGAGAAAAAATCGCAGCGGGATGAAATCTGCGAGGCCATTGATGCAGCATTGGCAAGAAACCCGAAAGACTTCCGAAAACTGATCGAAATTTTGCAGGAGGCAGGTTACGAGTATAAAGACGGAAAACAGCCTGCCCTGCGGGGAAAAGGCCACGCCAGATTTGCTCGTTTCCGCTCTCTCGGCAAAGGATATTCGATTGAAGAACTCAACGAAGTGATTGCCGGGAATGCGGTTCACAAAAGCAAATTTGTAGAGAAAACCCGCACAAGCGCACGGTCTGCACAGGTGCATCAGAAGGCGGAGCTGTCGTTCCTTATTGATGTCCGTGCCAAAATGCAGGCGGGCAAAGGCGCAGGATATGCGCGCTGGGTGAAAGTCTTTAATCTGAAGCAGATGGCGAAAGCTATGATGTTCATGGAGGAGCATGGAATCAAGAGCTATGCAGAGCTGAAAGAAAAGGCAGATGGAATTTCTGAAAAATGCGATGCGCTGCTGGAATCTGTAAAGTCAGATGAGGCACGGATGTCGGAAGTGTCGGTGCTGCGGAAGCATCTAATCAATTATGCCAAGGCAAAAGATGTTTTTGCTGCGTATAAGGCATTCGGCTACAATCGAGAGTTCTATGAAGCCCATCGGGATATGCTGGCCTTACGCAGCGCAGCGAAAAAAGCATTTGATGCCTATAAGAAAGAGAACGGCTCTGAAAAAAAGCTCCCGCGCATTAGCGAGCTGAACGCAGAGTATGCAATGCTTCTGGAACGAAAGAAAAGCTCCTATACAGAGTACCAAAAGACCAAATCGGAAATGCAGGATTGGCTTGTGGCGCAGAAGATTGTGCAGGAAATCCTGAAAGAGGACGAACAGAAGAAAGAACAGCTGCATGAGCAGGAAGTGCGGCAGGAAGAAGAAAATAAAGAGAATAGTAGATGATAGAATGTCCGGTGCAGCGCGGAAAAATACCACGGGAAGAAATACTTCCATCGGCGCAGATGCTTCTACTGCATTTCATTTATGGCGGCGCACAGGAACTATCTACAAGTCAAGTTGCGAAGGACTTGGAACTGACACCTACTTCTATATCAAGGGCATCGAGACAGCTTGAAGAAATGGGATTGTTGCATATCAGGAAAGTCGGTGTGCAGAGGATCATGCAATCTGAGGATTCTCCGAAAACTCTGTTCCAAAAAGCAGGAGATAAGTTACTGAAAACTCTGTTCCAAAAAGCAGGAGATAAGTTACTGAACCCAATAAAACGAACAGTTTATATTCCGAAAAAATACGTGGGAACAGATTTGCGGGAAAGCGGATATTCGACATTGGAAGAGTATTCCATGCTGAACGCACCGAATGTCGGATGTTATGCGGCAGAAAGAATCTCTCAATGGAAAGATGTTATGACCAATAGCTTGCAGAATTCGCAGGTGCAAGTGGCCGTAGAGATGTGGAGATACAATCCACGAAAATTGTCCACGCGAAACATTGTAGATGAGCTTTCTTTGGCTCGGTAGAGTATATTTTCCGCGGGGTATTAAAGGCAGCTGCGGACGAGGGATATTTGGACACAGAAGCCATATTTGTAGACGGTACGCACATAAAGGCAAGTGCAAATCTGAAAAAGCAGGCCCGCAAAGCTGTACCCGAAGAAGCAAAGCGCTATGCACACGAATTGTTTGATGAGATAAACAAGGACAGAGAAGCGTACGGAAAGAAGCCCTTCGACGAAAACAACAACGGGAATGATTCCGGCAGTGGAGATAACTCCGGTGAATTGGAAACGGTAGAAAAGACTGTTTCTACTACAGACCCGGAATGCGGCGTATTCCACACGGGCGAACACAAGAAAGTCTTTGCTTATGAAGCGCACACCGCTTGTGACAAGCACAACTTTATTTTAGGTGTACATGTTACGCCAGGAAATATTCACGACAGCGTAGCATTTGATTCTCTGTATGATGATATCTGCCAGCACTACCCTGAACACAAAATCGTTGCAGCCGACAGCGCCTACAAAACCCCTTGGATCTGCAAAAGAATCTTTGAAAGTGGCAGAGTTCTGACTTCTGCCTATACACGCCCCAAAACCAAAGACGGCAACCATCCTTGGTATACGTATGTTTACGATGAATACTTTGACGATGTGATTTGTCCGGAATACAAGGCGCTGCGTTATTCTACCACAAACCGCGATGGCTACCGCGAATACAAAAGCCGCTCTTATCTGTGTGCAGACTGCCCAACAAAAGCGATGTGTACACAAAATGCCAAGTGCGAAAAAACCGTTACAAGGCATATCTGGCAGCACTTTGTGGAGATGGCTGAGGATGTACGACACACACCTTCGTACAGGGATATCTACAAGCTAAGACAACAAAAAATTGAGCGTGTGTTTGCCGATGCAAAAGAAAAGCACGGTATGCGCTATACGCAGTACAGAGGCTTGGCTCAGGTTACCAACTGGGTGAAGCTTAAATTTGCTGCCATGAATTTGAAAAAACTGGCCACTTGGAAATGAAAATGGAAAAATCCTTCTCCAGGGAAGAGGCGGAGAAGGATTTTTGCGGCCGATTATTTTTCTTGGCTGCTATTTTCCCTTTTCAAACGAAAAAGCCTGCCTTGGCGTGATTGCTAAGACAGACTTTTTCTACAGGCTGAGGCCGGAGAAGACCTCTCCGGCCTTATTTTTTACAACAGGAGGATCGTTCACATGGACACCCAAAACACAAGCCGTCAGCTCCGCTACCTTGAAGAAGTCCGTATTTCTCTGCACCGTGCTGGTTTTGGAACCCTGCCGGTGGAGGGGGAGCAGTTGCCCGTCCTTTGGAACGGCACACCCCTCTGCCGCATTACCGGCAAGGGCAGCGTGTTCTATCGGCGAGAGGATGTAGACACGCCCTAGGCAGAGGATGCCCTATATCGCGTCGAGGACATCGCCGCGAAGACGCTGGAGTATATGACTGCTATGGAAGCCGCCCCGCAGCTCAAAGCCAGCGGACTGGATGGAGACTACCGCATCCTCGCTGACTTTGGCGGCACGGTGCTGGCGGGTACTCCAAGCAAATACGGCGTTCAATTCGTCACATGGGATTGGGACTATGACCGCACGGGCGTGGTACACGGGCACTACTTCATGGAGAACTACGATGCTGCCAAGCAGGACTTCGCCACACGCTCTGGGCTTATCCCAAAGGAACAGCTTTTCACCACAGAGCAGATGATCGAGATTTATCGCTGCTGTGCCGACTCCATGGACAGCGATTTTTTTGAACTCACTGAAGCGCAGGAAGATTTGATTTGTAGCATCCAGCAACAGATTGAGATATGCGTGCCAGATCTGGGCGAGCGCGTCCGGAGACAAGAGAAAGCGCTGGAACACTCCTCGCAGGAGCAGACAATGTAATACGACATGGCAGCGGCTGGAGTTTTAGTAATAAGACTCCGGCCACTTTTTATATTGGAGGAAATGAAATGCCACAGATCAACCGAAAAAGCTCATTGGGCCATTGGTATGCCCCAGTCTTTGCTCCAGATTATCCCCGCGATCCGCCGGAGATTCACGCTTGCACACTTTTTGAGCGATGCACCGGCTGCCCCTATCCAGGGCATGGCTTCATCTGTTGGCAGAGTGAAGATACCTGCCTGCGGACCAGAATGAACAAAATCACGGATCGGAGGAAAACAAAAATGATGATTCAAGTGGTTCTCAGTAATCCCAGCCACCCGGAATACGGCGTGGTGACCCTCCCGTTCTCCATCCCCCGCGACCAGTACGCGCACTGCATGGAGCTGCTGGCGGCGTTGGAGATTGGCGACGCGCTCAAGACGGACTGCAAGGTGGAGAAGATCGACAGCTTCTACGCTGTCCTCAAGCGCGCAGAGATGCTCACGGTCAATGTGGAGGAGCTGAATTACCTCGCCAAGCGGCTGGAGGATAGCCAGCTCCCCAATGAGGTGGATGTCCTTCTCGATATGGAGTACGAAACTTTCTCCGACCTCAATGAACTGGCAGAGGCAACGGATGGGTTATCAAAAGCAGATGTGGGAAAGTTGGGCGCTGTGGTCATGCTGGCAGAGCCAAAGTCCGCGGCACAGATCAAAAACCTTGCAGAACACCTCGACCTCTTTGACTTCGCCTCCGGTGCGCATACGCCGCAGGAGTACGGCAAGTATATGATCCGGCAGTCCGGTCGCTTTGACTATGACGAAAACCTGGATGATTTTTATGACTATGAAAAGTGCGGCACGGAGCGCATAAACGCGGAGGACGGGATGTTCACCGACCGGGGTTACATCGCCTATAAGGGTTGTTACAGTATGGAGGAAGTGATGAACAGTGGTCAGAGCAGCCGCATGGAGATGGGAGGGATGATGTGATCATTCAAGCAGAACTGAAGTGTAAGCAGACAGGATGCGAGGCAGAATCCTGTGCCGTGGATAAGGTCATCGAGCTGCCAAGCCCGCGGTTCAGGCAGTTCAGCCGCGCACTGCTGGCTGACTATGATTTCATCGCAGAGAACAAAAACGCTGTCCAGCGTGATGAGGACGCCAGGCACTGCCTGCTCATCTTCGACGCGGAGGGAACGGACGGTTTCCTTATTGACCCGCAGGGGCACAACTACGCTCGGTACAGTGCCTTTATTCCCAACGTCCGCAGCTTGCTGACGCCGGATATGGCAATCGACCGCAGCTATCTTTCGCCGGCAGAGCCTTGGCGGGATGAAAATCGGGATGAAATGCTCCGCATGACGCTGCGTGTCGAGGGAAAGCCCGATTACACCCTCGTCCTCCCCGCTGACGAGGAATATCTCGATGCTGTGAGGGCTTACCTTGATATTGATGTTTTCGCGGATGCCATGCTCTGTGATATTCACTTTAAGGTATAATAAAAACAGCTATAACTGGGAGTTCAAGCTGGATCGAGGAGGGGTTCAATATGACCCCACCAGAACCTCCCACTCTATCGGAGGATTAAGACAGAGAAAGAACAAGCATGGAGCAGAAACTCATGTTTTTGTGCTTGCGGGGGCGGGCAAATTCAGCACCATAATGGATTGAAACGAACACCCATCGGTCGGCTACCGGGTGGGTGTTCATTGTATAACACAGGCGCTGTGACGAATTTGTGACACTTTCCCCGCACTTTCGCGGGAGAATTTCAATGCAGCTTTTGGTATGATACAGACAAGGTTGATACACAACCACAAATACTTCAAAAAAGGAGCGTAACATACCATGAAAAAGAAAACGATTTGGAGATTTGCACTGGCACTGGCGTTGGTGGTATCGACTGTCGGCACGGCAACTTCCGCCTTTGCCGCCACATCCGTACCAATGGAGCCTGTTACTAAAATTGCTACCGAGAACGAGGACGCCATCTGGGAGCAGATTGAGGCGGTGGAAGAGAAGAGCGACGCCATCTTCCAGAGAAACGCAGCGCTATGGGAAAAACTGGATGAAATCTACAACGCCCTGCCTGACGACTATGACTTCACAGACTTTGACGAGGCGGCGTTTATCCGCAGCACCAATGCCCTGACCGAAGCGGAGAAGAAAACGCTTCTGGCAGACATCAAGGAGCTGAACGAGCTGGACGCCCAAATGGAGGCGCTGTATGAGAAGCTGCCCGACTGCGACAATATGCCGCTCTACGAGAAGGCACTGGAAAAAGCCGACCCCAAGGTACTGGATGAGATCGACACCCTGGAGCAGGAGTATGACCGCGTCTGCGAAAAGCACGCCGACCTGTGGGACAAGGTAGATGAAGCGTACTTCAATCTGCCGGACGACTACGACTTCGACAACTACGATGAGGCCTCCTTCATCCGCAGCCTGAGCTTCCTGACCGACGCGGAAAAGGATGCGCTGATCGCCGACTCCAACCGTCTGGTAGAGCTTGATAACCAGCTGTGCAAGCTGTACGATTCCATCTGGGGCAACACCGGCTGCGAAAGCGGCATCTGCCCCTTTTGACAGAAAGACGATATTCTGATAGTATAAAATCAACATCATGCCGATGCTGCGCCTACGCGCAGCATTTGGCGCTGCTTTCAAGGAGGACGCATGGGACATTCCATCTATTTAGCGGACGATGAAAAGAGCATCCGGGAGCTGCTCCATAGCTTCCTCGCAAGCGACGGATATACCGTGCGCTCCTTTGAAAGCGGCGATGCGCTGCTGGAGGCGTTTCGTCAGGAGCCTGCGGAGCTTGTAATACTGGACATTATGATGCCCGGCACGGACGGACTTACCGTGTGCCGGGAGCTACGCTCGGTTTCCGATATCCCCATTATCCTGCTTACGGCCAAGGACAGCGAGCTGGACTATGTCATGGGCATCAGCCAGGGCAGCGACGATTACCTCACCAAGCCCTTCCGCCCCACCATACTGCTCATGAAGGTGAGAGCCCTGCTGCGCCGGGTGGAGATGGACAGGGGGAAAACAGCGGCGGCAGTAGATGAATTGCGCTATGGGGATCTCCGCTATTCCGCTACGGAAAATGCTGTCTTTTGCGGAAGCACGATCGTGGCACTGACCCAGACCGAGCTGCGGCTGCTCAGCTATATGATGAAGCAGCCGGAAAAGGCCTATTCCCGCGAGGAGCTGCTCAGCGCGGTGTGGGGCTTTGATTCGGAGGTGGAGACCCGTGTGACCGACGAAACCCTGCGCCGTATCCGAAAAAAGCTGACGCAATCGGGCAGCACCGTCAGCGTGAGCACCATATGGGGCTTTGGCTATAAGCTGAAAGGGGCAGAGCGCACATGAAAAACATCAAGCTGCGGATCGTGTACCTGATCCTTTGCTCGGCTCTGCTGCTCTTTGCACTGTTCATGCTGGCGGTGAACCTCATCATACCTGCACACTTTGTGCGTGAGGCAAAAAAGGCGCTCATCAGCGAGGCACAGTACCAGAACCGCACCATCCCCTATACCGACGATGGATCCTTTTTTGACGATGAATGGAATGACACGGAGGAGCACTTCCTTACGCCAAGCATCGTATTTTTAGAGCTGGATAATGCCAATCAATCAAGCGGTTGGAACAGGGACGCATATCGTCTGGAGAAAAAACTGCTGGAATACTGTAAGGGGCGGGATCTATCGCTCAACCAATGCTATACCTTCAAAACGGACAAGCATCACCTGATATTCATGTCCGTGCAGGAGGAGCAGGATGATTGGGAAAAGCCGTACGCCTATATCATGTACATAGACATCGGGCCCATCACCCGCTATATCGTGACGCTGAACTGGGCGTTCTTTGCGGTGCTGCTGGCGATCTCCTCCGTCATGTGCCTGCTGGGGTTCCGGTTTGGCAGGAATATTGAGAAGGAGGCGGAGCGGCAGCAGACCTTCTTCCAGAATGCCTCCCACGAGCTGAAAACGCCGCTGATGGCGATACAGGGCTATGCGGAGGGCATACAGGCGGGCGTGATGGACACAGGCAGCGCGGCGGAGGTGATCCTGGAGGAGAGCGACCGCATGACGGAGCTGGTGGAGGAGCTCCTGGACATCTCGAAAATCGATATGGGGCGGCAGCAGCTTGCCCTTTCCGAGATGGATATTCGGGAGCTGCTCTACGACAGCATACGCGCCGTGGAATCGGCAGCCGCTGCCAGCGGCATTACCATCGCGCCGGACTTCTCTGAAGAACCCATCATGGTCAAATGCGATGACACGCAGATGCGCAGGGCGGTCACGAATATCCTGACCAACGGATTGCGATATGCCCGCAGCGAGCTGCGCCTGACCTGCCGCGCAGACAGGCGGCAGGTGACGATACGCATACAGGACGACGGGGACGGCATCGCCGAAGCGGACTTGCCGCACATCTTCGACCGCTTCTATATGGGGCGGAGCGGAAAATCCGGCATCGGTCTTGCGCTGACCCGGGAGATCATCCACCTGCACAAGGGAACCATCCGCGCCCGCAACGGGGACACCGGTGCCGTTTTCGAGATCTCCATTCCGGTGAGCAGATAAGAAGATCACCGCGCCGCCTTTGAGCGTCCATCTTGTAAAAAGGACGGGCCTGGAAAGAATCTTTGCTGGTGCCGGGCGGAGAGTTTCCCGTGATTTCCTCTTGTGCCCACATTGTCAGAATGGAGTACATCTATGGACTGCAAAGCAAAAAAATATCTGCATATTTATGACTGGAACTACTGGTGGGGCTATTACCGCTGCTGTAAGGACTGGGAACCTTTCCATGCAGCGGAGTTTTCTCTTTCCGAGGACGAGGCAGGAAAGGCGCCCTTTTTCCACTTTGATTTCCATAACCTCCCTGCCCTTCACCAGATCATTCTGGACGGTGAGTTTGTGGAGCCGGATAATCCGGATCATCCGCACTTTCTGGAGCAGGCAAGGCGGCTCAGAAGCGGTGAACAGGACTGGTTCGTCGGGGCGCTGTACTATCCGCTTTTTTCACCGGAGATGCATTTCTGCAACGCCTCCGTCCGGAGCGGCGTCCCGCTGACACAGCTGCTTTCCCCGTCTGTACCGCCCTATTACGGGGTGATCTTTCTCCGGGAGGAGCGCCCCCTCACTCCGGAGGTGCTGACGCATTGGGCGGAGACTCTGTCCCAGCCCCTGTTCGGCCAGCCGTTTTCCTGCACGCTTGCACAAGTTCCCAGCCGGCAGGAGGCGATGGAGCAGTTTGAGAATGAGATGCGGCTGATGCGATGAACGAGCGTCCCGCCGCGATGTCCGGCGGCAGATGCAAGGCCCCCAACGCCCTGCGGCTGCAGAATTACTTACAACGGAGAAGATGTATGACATTTGAAATTCACAGCGACATCACAAATCGATCTATGACCATAGCCGCCCGCGCGATGCGCAGGGTGCTGCGGCCAAAGAGAAGCATTGTTTGGACCATCTTCGGCTGGAGCGTCTTTGTATTCAACGCATTGCTGCTGATCCCATTCGATGGAGAGCCTTTTGCGCTTGATGTCAGGACGGTGACTTCCCTGCTGACAGAGGTGATGCTGCTGTCCGTTCTGCTGTTTCAGGACCGATTCAATGGCATGATCGCCCGCAAAAACGCGCTGGCGGGCACAAAGGAATATCATGTCGCATTCGGTGAGGATTCCTATACCGTCGTTACGGCGGTCACCACCTCCACGTTCCACTATGAGCTGATCGACGCACTGGCTGAGTCGCAGGACTACATCATCCTTCTGATGAAGAAACGCTATGCGCAGCCTCTGGACAAGCGTACTCTTACCGGCGGAACGGTGGAGGAATTCAAACGATTCCTTGAGGAGAAGACCGGAAAGACGTTCCGGCGTGTGAAATGAACGAATTTTCTATTACGCCCTTTCGCGGGCCGCATTTGCTTCTGCTTTTGCTTACGGCAACGGCGGTGCTGCTCATATTCTTGCTGCTGCGCGGAAAACCGGAAGCACGGCGCTCCCGGTATCTGATCGGCGTTTGCTTTTTTAATCTCGCGCTGTTTGCCGGCTACAAGCTCTCGCTGTCCATGGACGCAGCGTATATCCGTGCGTACTATCCCAATGGCTTCAGCATTTTCAATGAGCTGCCGCTGCACCTGTGCAACATCAATCTGTTTCTGATCCCGCTGGGCGTGTGGAAGAGAAACTGCTCGATCATGGGCTTTTCCTTCTTTGTAGCGCCCCTTGGCGCACTGATGGCGCTGCTCTTCCCGGAGCCTCTGTTCTCCGGCTTTTCGCTGTTAATGCCGCGAATTTTCGGCTACTATGTGACCCACGCGCTCCTTGTTGTCTGTGGCCTGAGTCTGGCGACGCTGGGCTTTTACCGCCCCGACCCCAAGAATATCCCGCGGATCCTCAAGACCTTTGGTTTGCTTGCCGTAGGCGCGCACCTTATCAATCTCCTTTTACGCCTCACGCTCTGCCCAGAGGCGAACTACTTCTTCACCTACGGCGCGGAGATCGGTGTGCTCAAGCTGTTTTGGCGTATCATCCCGGCGCCGCTGCTTTACGGGCTGCCGGCACTGCTGATTTTTGCAGGCTATATGTACGCAGTCTGTGCGTTGTCCCGCCTGATGCAAAGGGCGGAAGAAGTGCCTTTTTCATAGATTGGATAAGTTCCGCAGCAAAAAACAGGAGGATAAGACATTGCTGGATAGAAATGTAAGAGGAATCGGAATCGCTCTGTGCTTATTGACTCTCTTTATCTTCCTGTCCGGATGCGGCTCATTGAAGGATGACACTCTTCTGACCGTCAATGCAGTGATCACGGAAGTTGATACAGGAAAGCAAACCATAACGGTAAAAGACGATGCCGATGAAAACACTTTAGGTGAAGAATGTCTGATAGACTGTTCGTCTACTCCTATGGTCTATTGCGACTTTGCCACGCAGAAGGTTACAAGGATTTCTTTTGAGGAATTGCAGGTCAATGATAAGGTTATTGTGAGTATCAGAAGCTCGGAAATGGAGAGCTTCCGAAGCGGCGGCGGGGAAAATACAATCAAGGTCGAACAATTGCAGTTGTATACACAAAGAGCTGCTGGATGAGCCTCTGCTGTCCACTACTGTATTTGGGCTTCGAGATCGAACCGGAGAGCATGAAGTGGGTCATTCAGCACACCAACGCTAACATAGTCGAAACGGACTTCTTCGAGACCTGCAGCACCTCTTATGCCAATAGCATGGTACTGTGGATAATCTTGTGAGGATACGCATATGAGCAATCAAAATAAACAGCTGTATATCGTAATCAGCCAGACCGGAACACTTCTGTCCCGGATCCTTAAACAAATCACCGGCGCAGAATATAACCACGCCTCCATCAGCCTGTCCAGAGATTTAGAGAGGATGTACTCTTTTGGCCGCAGGCATCCCTATAATCCGTTTTGGGGCGGCTTCGTGATAGAGTCTCCCCGTACCGGTACCTTCAAGCGTTTTTCCGAAACCAAGGTGTTGGTTCTGAGTGTGAGTGTCACAGAAGAACAACACGCAGAGCTCAAAGAAATGCTCGATGTGATGTGGAAGCGGAGGAGGAAGTACAGTTACAACTATATTGGCTTATGTCTGGCATACTTCCATGTTGTCTGGAAGCAGGAGGACTGCTATTATTGCTCAGAGTTTGTCGGAGAGCTTCTCACAAAAAGTCGGGTTGACGGCATGGAACAGCTACGTTCCTCTATCATACAGCCGATGCAGTTCCTTAGAGTGCCGCACACACTGCTCTACTGCGGAAAACTTCGCGAATATGTGAGCAACACCTGTTCCGAGGGCATATGTGAAGATGCAACGAACCGCACAGTGCATAGGCGACTGCCATAACAGCAGATAAGGGAGCGCGTGGTCGAGTATCTGCAAAGGTGTGGTTTTGATCCGCCGACGTGGCTTCTGCTTTTTGCCGTCATAATGGATATTCGTCCTGGATATGTTGACCACAGGGGGTGTGTTCCTCATACACAAGCCCTGTGGTCATTGAATATCTTTGTAGGCTTGGGGACGGTCGTTTCAACCGTGTGTACCCGCTTCCTTGGCCGGCGACCATGGAACTGGACCAGATTCCTGTGGAAATACCTGGACAGATAAGATGGGCTGCCGTGGCTTTGGCGTTGCTTACTGTGCCCCGGTTCCTGTTTCCATGATAAAAAAACAGCGGCACAGAGAGTTGCTCTGTGCCGCTGTATGCTTTATACATTGTATAAAAACCTTACATGCTATCTGCTCTTTTGTCCTGTCTGAGTGAGCGGTAGACGACATACCCTGCCGGAGCAATCATAATCAGAATAAAAATGCTGATCAGTTCATTCACTTCGGATGGCGCAAAGCCCTGCAGCATAGTAATGAGGTTGTTTGCGAAATGCACGAGGATGGGAAACAGCAGGTTCTTTTTCTTCTCGTAAAGGATTCCTGCGGCAATACCCATGAAGGTGGCATAGGCAGCCTGCACGATATTCAGGTGATAAACGCCGAAGAGTACAGATGATATTAGAATCGCGGCCCAAACGGGGATGAATTTCCGCATGGAGCGAAGTACAATGCCGCGGAATAGAATTTCTTCTACAACAGGTGCAGCAATCACTGCAATCATAAATGTTCCAAATGCATTTCCGCCGGCAATATTTTCAGCACCGGCGTTTATTGCCTCAACGCTTTTCTGCAGCGAGGGAAGCTGTTCTGCCAGCATGATCCAAAGACCGGAGATCCCGCAAATGCCAAATCCCACGACCAGACTGCCGAGCACATCTTTAAAATTTGTCGCTGTGCGCGGTTCGCTTATATCTTTCCTCCAAAGCAGTTTATAGAGCGTAAAGAATACGAGGATAAGAACAGCGTAGATCAAAATCTCGCCCCAATATGAGTGTTTCATAAATTGCTGCGGGGGGATATGAAAAATATCCAAAACGAGCCTTTCCACAAGGAAATATAATAGATTGGATAGCAAAAAATGTAGTGCGATTGCAAGAATGGGAATAGCGAGATATCTTTTTTTCATCATACGGTCAATTTTTTCTCCTGTCTGTATTTTTGAGGGGACTGCAGCAGTATAACAGATTTAACTTAAAGTCTTCGTTAAGGGGTGAAGCCGCAACCTTTCGGAAGCGGCATCGCAAAAGGACACTGTTCATCTTCCCTGTCGAACCTTTTGATCTTCCTCTAAAAGATGTTTTCCTCATAGTTGGTGACATGCTGAATTTGGCATTAGGCTCCTTGTGTTCTGCAAAGCTTTTGAAGTTCAAACAGAAAATACCCACAGCCAAAGCGGCTGTGGGTATGATCAAATCAGATTGTACGAGCTGACGCGACCTTGTCAATCTCTGCAGGTTCGTAGTTGCGCTCTCCTTCTGTAAAAGCCCAACATTCTGCCCGGTGTATCCGCACTTTCCAATACGCCCAAAGGGGGCTTGAAGGGGAGATTCTTAACGCGCAGAAGGAGGAAGGCCGTCCGTCTCTGGCGCCTGGAGAAGAAAGTGGCTTTTATGAAAGTCAAGCAGGCCCTCATCCCGCA
>NZ_JAQCWA010000017.1:0-54118 GCF_027684505.1 Butyricicoccus sp. AF18-9LB | reverse complement strand
AGGCGTTCTTCATCTCGTCCTCGAGGATGATGATGTCCTTGTTGCGGAAACCGGCGATCAGGTCAACCTCAGCGCCCATTTCGTGCAGCTTCTTGGCCTGCGGATATGCGATCGCGCAGCCCAGACCGCCACCGACAACAGCGACCTTCTTGAGACCCTCAAGCTCGCTCGCCTTGCCGAGCGGACCGACAAAATCATGCAGGCAGTCGCCCTCGTTCAGCGCGCCGAGCGCCATCGTCGTTGCGCCGACCTCCTGAAAAATGATGGTGACAGAACCCTTTTCACGGTCAAAATCTGCGATCGTGAGCGGAATACGCTCGCCTTCTGCGCTGACACGCAGGATGATGAACTGACCCGGCTCTGCCTTGCGGGCAACGTGCGGTGCCTCGATCACCATCAGCTTGGTGTTTGCGTTCAGCGTTTGCTTTTTCAAAATCTGATACATTGGTCAAATATCCTTTCGCCAAACCGAATCGGGGTATAGGAAAAGCCGCATAAGCGGCTTTTCCAGCAATATGAGAAGAAAACTTATGGGTTAGTTAAAAGAGAGAGAATAAAAAATATTAGAGAGTATGTCTTAATGACATGAAGAATGGGAGGAACATTGGAGCGTTTTCCCAAGCGCGAGAGTGAGATGAGGGATCAGAAAATGATGCTTATACCAGGCTCTTCAGCTTGTCCAGATACTCCTGTGCATTGTCCGGAGTAATGACCTTACAGCCGGTGTCGATGAAGTCATCCAGCTTTTCGCCTTCTACAACGTCGAGCAGGCTCTTAACACACTGGTAGCCCATGTTGTACGGGTCCTGTGCAACGGTGCAGGAGATTTCGCCGTCAACAACTGCCTGTACGCCGGAGGAGATGCCGTCGAAGCCGCATACGATGATGCCGTCGCCGTCACGGCCTGCCTGCTTGATGGCACGGGATGCGCCGAGCGCAACATCGTCTGCGCAGCATACGATCGCATCGATGTCCGCGAAGGACTGGAGAACGCCATCGGTTACGGTAACAGCCTTGTCGCCTACGCCGTCGGTGTACTGCGTGGAGATAATCTCGCAGCCGCCTTCTTCCAGTGCCTTCTTGTAACCGGCTACACGAGCCTCAGAGGTGGACTCGCCCTGGATATTCGCCAGAATAACAACCTTGCCGCCCTTACCGATCTTCTCGGCTACATACTTGCCGCCCTCGTAAGCAGCGTCCTCGTGCGCCGTGCCGATAAAGGTTTCCGCCTGATCAAAATTGGTGTCGATCGCCAGAACCGGGATCTTGACGCCGGTCAGTGCATTTGCGATCTGGTCTGCCTGCAGCGGTGCGATAGCGATCGCTTCGCACATATCTGCGTTTACAATGGTCTCTACCATGTTCAGCTGACCGTCGAAGTCGGTATCGCTATTTGCACCGCGTACGTCAACTTCTACGTTGCCGAGATCCTTTTCCGCCTGCTCGATGCCTGCGATAACGTAGCTCCAGTATTCGGAAGAGGTGGTCTTGAGCACTACGCTCAGCTTATGGGTGTCGCCGCTGCTGCTTGCCTGGGAATCGCCGGAGTCATTGCCGGATGCGCTGCTGCCGCCGCATGCACTCATGGAAACTGCCATCAGTCCTGCCAGCAGCATCGCTGCGGAACGCTTAAAAAGGTTGCTTCTCTTCATCTTTCTTTCCTCCTGTTAGACAAGTTGTCTATTGGAATCATATTACCGGGTAATATGACCTTCTTTATATCAACAGGGGCGGTTTCACACCTATTCCCGCCCCTGCTGTATACCATTTGCGGGGATTATGCCTCTACCTTTTCCCACTGACCGGTGGTCTGTGCCTTGATCAGTGCGTCGGAGATCTTGCATGCCTCGTAGCCGTCCTCAGCACCCGGGCCCGGAACATCGGTCTTGCCCTGCAGGTAATCTACCCAGTGCTGCAGCTCTTCCTGATAAGCAACTACGAAACGGTTGGTCCAGTCCTCCGGGATTGCCTGACCACACTGCAGGTAAGAACGGACGATCGGCTCTGCCGCTACCGGCAGGCGGATGGTGCCCTTCTCGCAGACCAGTTCGCACAGGATCTCATAGCCGTAGTAGCTGTTGCCGGAAACCTCAACGTCGATCAGTACGCCGGAGTCAGACTGCATCAGTACCAGCTGCGGGTCCTGGCAGGTGCCTTCTGCAAAGCAGGTAGCACGCGGGAAACGAACAGCGACTTCGTTCAGGTCCTCACCCAGCAGCCAGCGGCAGATGTCGATCTCGTGGATGGCAATGTTGGTAATGTGCTGCTCGGTGGTGTGGTTCTTCGGATGGCTGCGGGTACGGCTGATGCAGTGCGCCATCAGCGGAGCACCCAGCTCGCCGGAGTCGAGGATCTTCTTCATCTTGATGTAGTCCGGGTCAAAGCGACGCATGAAGCCGATCTGCAGCAGACGCTTGCCGGAAGCCTTCTCCGCCTCTACGACCTTCTTCGCGTCCTCAAGGGTGGTAGCCAGCGGCTTCTCGCAGAATACCGGCTTGCCGGCCTGGATGCACTTTACCGCCAGATCAGCGTGCGTGCCGTCCCAGGATGCGATAACAACTGCGTCGATTTCGGGAGAAGCGATCAGCTCCTCTGCGCTTGCCATTACCTTTGCGCCGCAGGTCTTAGCAACCTCCTCGGCGCGCTCGGTGTTCAGATCGTAAACAGCAGCCAAACGAGCGCCGTCTACATAGGTTGCAATGTTCTGAGAATGGGTGTGGCCAATGTTGCCGCCTGCGCCCAGTACGCCAATAGCGAGTTCCTTCTTGCTCATGATGTGAATCTCCTTTTTTCCTTTATCTAAGGCAACACCGCACACTTAAAGCTGCGGCGCTTTGCGGAAATTTTGTCCCCTGATTGCGTTGCGATTTCTTGCAATACGTCAGTATTGCTGCAAAACCGCGCCTTATCAGTACGCAAAATTTACTCGCAAATCGCTCTTGTCCAATTATGCGGTATTGCCATAAAAAGCGGTTGTAATTTACTTCTTCTTACCGTCCAGATATGCCTGATGCAGCTGCAGACAGAACTTGAGGCTCATCGTGCCGTCGTGTGCGGTGGTCTCCGGCTTGCGGCCGGTGCGTACACAGTCAACGAAGTCGTCGATCTCAGCCTGGAACGCCTCGCCCCAGCGAGCAAGGAAGCTCTCCTGGCACTCTTCCACAAAGCCGTTCTCGGTGAACTGCGAGAGGTAATTCTTGCGCGGTACCGAGTTGACACGCAGCGTGCCCTTGGTTCCGACGATTTCACTTTCAACGTGGCTGCAGGTTGCGGTGCGGCCTACCTGAATGTAAGCGGTGGTGTTGTTATCGAACTTGGTCAGCGAGAAACCGTTGTCGTAGTCGTTGTAATCTGCCAGACCGGTGCAGACATAAGCATCGCCGGTTGCAAAGGAATCGACCGGATCGCCCTCGAGGAACCAACGTGCAAGGTCGGTGTCGTGGCTGCCCATCTCGATAAACCACGGAACGTAAATGCCCTTCTTGACGCCTTCCAGATGTGCCTCGAGCACGCTGGACGGGTCGAGCGAAACGCCCTTGAACAGGATCGGCTTGCCGATCGCACCGGCGCGGATCTTCTCCTTGGCCTCTGCGTAGGACGGGTCGAAGCGGCGCATAAAGCCAACCGTGAAGCACTTGCTGCCGTTCTCGGCAACTGCCTTCTCGATCTCCTCGCAGTCCTCGATGGTCTTAGCCAGCGGCTTCTCGCAGAAGATATGCTTCTTGGCCTTGCAGGCTGCCAGACACGGTGCCTTGTGGGCATCTGCGCCGGTTGCAACAACGATTGCGTCAACCTCGGGATTGTTTACCAGCTCGTCTACATTGGTGTAGCCATACGGTACGCCGAATTCCTCCTGAAACGCCTTGACCTTGCTCTCGGTGCGGGCGCAAACCGCTACAACCTCTGCGTGAGGATTACGCTGCAGGCTGGTGGCGTGCATACGGCCCATCATACCGATGCCAACGATACCGAAACGAATCTTCTCCATTTGTAATCCTCCTTATCAGATACCTGCGGTTTTCTTGATATACTCGCGTGCCATCTTGGCATACTCGAGCGGATTTGCCTTTGCCGGGTCCTGCTCGGCCTCTACGATGAACCAGCCCTCGTAGTGTGCATCGTGCAGAGCCTTGAATACGCCCGGATAGTCGACGCAGCCGTCACCCGGAATGGTGAAGCAGCCTTCCAGAACCGCCTTGCGGAACTTGAAGCCCTCGGCGTAAGCCTTTTCCATCATGTCGGGACGGATGTCCTTGAGGTGAACGTGGCCGATACGCGGGCCGAACTCCTTGGCAGCCTTGACGGCGTCCTCCTTGGAGAACGTGAAGTGGCCGGTGTCGAAGCAGAGGTAAACATAGCGCGGATCGGTGTTGTCCATCAGGCGCTTGGTTTCCTCAAAGGTCTGAACAACCGTTGCCATATGATGATGGAAGCACAGCTTGAAGCCGCGGTCAGTAGCAATCTTGCCCAGCTTGTTCAGACCGTCGCACAGCTTATCCCACTCTTCGTCGGTGGCGATCGGCTTGTTGTCACCGAACATCGAGCACTCCTCTGCGAACAGGCAGCGGGTCAGCTCGCATACGTTGATGCGGCTTGCACCGACAGCCTCGAGGAAGTCCAGCTGCTCGATAAATGCCTTTTCGTTCTCCTCGTAGGGGGTCGAGCACAGGAAGCTCGAGAACCACTGGGATGCAATCTTGATGCCGCGCAGGTCGAGTGCCTTGTTCAGTACGGCCGGGTCGGTCGGGAACTTGCCGCCAACCTCGGTGCCCTGAAAGCCTGCCAGAGCCGCTTCGGAAACCATCTGCTCGAAGGTCAGCTCGCCGCCGAGCTGCGGCATGTCGTCATTCGTCCAGCCGATCGGCGCAATGCCGAGTTTTACATTATTAAACATAGCCTTGAACCTCCCTTAGCACTTTTCCCAAGTGCCCGACTTAACGGACTTGAGCACTGCGTTGATAATGCCGTCAACCTTGGCGCCCATCTCGAAGTTGCAGATGTACTCGCCGCCGTGCATTGCCTGCATGAGTGCGTGAGCCTGCAGCGTCTTCATGTCGTCGAAGGCGATTGCGATGCCGCCTGCCGGCTGGAAGTACTTGAAGCCCTCGTGCTGCGGGTTGAGCAGTACGGTGCGGAAGCCGCAGTCACGGCCGTTGTCCTTGTCAGCGTCAGCCTTGAAGTAAACCTGAACCTCGCACATGCGCTCCAGATCGTATACTACAGAACCCTCGGTGCCCTGAATCTCGTAGTAGAAGTAGTTCTTGCGGCCGGTTGCAACACGAGAGGACGAGAAGTCACCAATTGCACCGTTTTCATACTTAACGAGGAAGGTGATGAGGTCGTCGTTCTCAACCTTGCCCATCTCAGTGCTGCCTGCCTTGACCGGACGCTCCGGAATAACGATGGACTGTACGCCCAGAACCTCGCTCATGTCGCCCATGATCATCTGGGAAACGCTCAGCAGATGGCTGCACAGGTCGCCGAGTGCGCCCGAGCCTGCCAGCTTGTTGATGTGACGCCATGCGATCGGAATGGACGGATCGAGCAGCATATCCTGATCGTAGGTAGCGTGTACGCGCATGATCTTGCCCAGCTTGCCGGACTTGACGAGTTCCGCAACATACTGGTTTGCCGGGTTCATGATGTTGGAGAAACCGCAGTAGTTGACTACGCCCTTTTCCTTAGCCAGATCAGCCAGCTCGCGGGACTGCTCAGCAGACAGAGACAGCGGCTTCTCGCAGAAAACATGTTTGCCGTGCTCCAGAGCAGCCTTTGCCATCTCGTAGTGCATGCAGTTCGGGGTCGCAACGTCAACCAGGTCGATTTCGGGATCGGTAACAACGTCCATCCAGTTGGTGGTGTAGCGGTTGTAGCCCATGTTCTTCGCGAACTTTGCTACTGCGTCCTCGCTGACATCGCTTACCAGCTCAAATACCGGCATATCATCGCCGAAGATCATGCGTGCATTGTGGAATGCGGTGGTGTGGGCCTTGCCCATCCAGCCGGCGCCGATCAGACCGATTTTAATTTCCTTGCTCATAAGTTTTTCCTCCTCAAAAAATCTCAATACCTTTGTTGGATTTTATCGAAAACGCCTTGTGCGTTTCTTACAATGTGAATAGTTGAATGGTTTCCGGGGTCCGGCTCATTATCGAGCCAGACCGATCGGAGAGAACAACGCGTAGACGCAAAGCATCAGGATGAAGCAGGTCAGCGCGGCGGGTTTTACATACTTCCACGGGGTCAGGTCAACAGCCTTGGAATCCTCGAGGATAAAGTCGGTAGCACGGGGCTTGAACTTGCCGATGAGCAGCATCAGTGCCAGGTCTACCGGGAACAGTACCGAAAGAACATACAGGTAATGCACATTCAGCGGCAGGAACTTGGAGATCGAGTACAGGATAACGTGTACGACCAGCGTAATTTTCGGTGCACAGGCCGGAACGCGCTTGGTGTAGAAGCCTACCAGCACGATCGCGAGGATCGGCATGGAGTAGAAGCCGAAGCACTCCTGCAGGAAGTCATACAGACCGGACGGTGCATTGCTGACGAACGGCGCTACGCAGATGGATACGATCGCAAGACCGGTACCAACGCGCTTGCCTACGCTTACCAGATGAGAGTCGCTTGCGGTCTGGTTGAACAGCGGACGGTGGAAGTCCAGCGTGTAAAGCGTTACACAGCTGTTCAGTGCCGAGTTAAAGGACGACAGGATCGCACCGAACAGAACCGCTGCGATGATGCCGAGCAGCCAGTTCGGAACAACCGTGGTGATCAGAGACGGATATGCCAGGTCGCTGTTTGCCAAGCCGTCTCCGAAGAAGCGGTAAGCCAGCAGACCGCAGATGGTGATGAAGAACGGATCCAGCAGCTTGAGGAAGGCGGTGAACACTGCGCCGCGCTGTGCCTGCGCCAGATTCTTTGCTGCCAGCGTGCGCTGGATGATGGACTGGTTGGTGCACCAGTAGAACAGGTTGTTGAACAGCATGCCGAGGAACAGGACCGGCCACGGAATCATCGGAGGCAGGGCGTTCGCCGGATTGACCGCGTTGAACTTTTCTGCCGGAACATTGGTGATGAAGTCCTGAATACCGGCAAGGAAACTGCCGTTGCCGAGGATGCAGATGGACAGGATCGGAATCAGCAGACCGCCGATCAGCAGGCCCACGCCGTTTACGGTATCAGATACCGCAACTGCCTTCAGGCCGCCGAAGATTGCGTAGATGGAACCGATAACGCCGATTGCAACACACAGGATCGCAATACTCTGATAAGTGGTGATGCCGAACAGCTGATCCAGATGGAAAATCTGGTTGAAGGCCAGCGCACCGGAGTATAGTACGGTTGGCAGGTAAGTAAGCATGTAGCCGAGCAGGAACAGGAACGAGATGATCTGCTTGGTGGTGCGGTCAAATCGAACCTCCAGAAATTCCGGAATGGTGGTGATGCCGGCTTTCAGATACTTCGGCAGGAAGATCAGTGCCAGCGCCAGCAGCGCGATACTTGCGTTTACCGACCAGCTCATGGCGCCCATGTTGGTCGAATAGCTTTGTCCGGCCTGTCCGACCAGCTGTTCGGTGGACAGGTTGGTCATTTCCAGTGAACCGGCGATGACCAGACCGGTCAGTCCGCGTCCTGCAAGGAAGTAGCCTTCCTTGGTGGACAGGTTCTCCTCCTTGGTCTTGTACCATGAGATCAAGGCCACCAGACCGGTGAAGGCGATGAATGTTAAAATGATAATCAAATGTTTCAACCCCTCTTCTGAATAAAAAAATCCTATTATATTGTAGAATTTCCTATTCTGGTTTTTTCTTTTCCCTTCGTCTTTTTAACTCAAAAGAAACTATTTTTGTGTTTTTGTTCGTTTCCCTTTCGTTGTACCTATCATATATCAAATTCTCACATTCATCACTACACAGGATAATAATAAAATATCAAAATTTTATACTTTTTATCAGTATTATTTTTTGATATAATTGTATAAGAAAAGCGAATGACAGCATTTCCATACCATGATATGGTACAAAAAAAGGAGTTGACACCAATTATGCTTAACGATATGGGTATTCTGGCAGATTCTGTCCGCTATTACCACGATGCAGATGCCTTCACCGCGACTAACCTGTACCATGTTCCGCACGCAGGCAGCTACCATTGCGACGAAACATACGGTATGCAGCGTAATTATCTGGATATCTGCCAGATGCTTATTGTAGATGAAGGCGAACTGTCGGTCACCTACCGCGGTGAAACACGCACTGCCGGTCCCGGCAGCCTGATTCTGCTTGACTGCAGAGAACCGCACAGCTATCACGCCCTCACACCGATTCGCATGCGCTGGTTCCACTTTGCAGGCAACGGCAGCACGGCCTATACACATCTTATCCTCAATACGCACGGGTTCATCCTGCCCACCGGAAGCAATGCCGAGATTGAGGAATGTGTCCGCCGCATCATGGTCTCGGTGCACCAGAACCAGCCCAATCCTCATATTATTTCCCTGACGATCAACAAGCTGCTCGTTCTGCTCGTGCTCGTGCTCGGGGAAAAGAAAAAAAGCGATCTCGAGATCGCCATTCAGGACTCAGCCGACTATATGACGTACAATTTTGCGGACAAATCGCTCTCCATCGAACACCTGTCCCAGCGTGCTGCGCTCAGCACCTGCTACTATATGCGTAAGTTTAAGGAATACCAGTCGGCAACACCGCATCAGTTTTTGCAGACTGTGCGTCTGAGCGCCGCAAAGCAGCAGCTGCTCACCACCTCGCAGAGTATTGAGACCATCGCAGATAACTGCGGTTTCTCCAGTGCTTCGCACTTTATTATGGCCTTCCGTAAGAGCACCGGCATTACCCCGCATCAGTACCGCACCCAGTGGAAATAAAAAGCACACTCTCCGTACTGCGTCCACAGGATGAAACGGTCGCGTGTACAGACAGGCAAGCGCAGCGCAGCTGTGCTATCCGAACGGTGATATTCATCAGATTGCTGCGCGAAATGTCGTTTTTATGACACGAATCGTATAACAGACCAATCGCGTGCTTATACAGATTATGGTATAACAATCAAAAATCAGGTACATATACGGTGTCTGAGAGATAGGCAAACCCATCGAAAGATGGGGGACGCAAAGCCGGAAGGGTCTAAGGCGGCGAACGCCGCAATGACAGCCGGTTGTAAGCATCAGCGAAGACGCTGTTAACCTCTTCTGCGCTTTATTTGGCAGAAGGAGGTGTACGCCGTCAAAAGAATATGGCAAGCCGATTCGCGGTGCAATACACTGCTCGCAGAGCAGGTAAAACTCTGCCCTTTTGTGCTGTTCCAACAAAGATATAAAAACGCTTTCAAGTCATGAGTAGCCATGTCTTGAAAGCGTTTTTTTATTTAAATTTGAAGCCGTTAAAGCAGATAAAATACGGAGGGAAAGTTATGAAAAACGATTGTTATCGGCAATAGTATCATTGTGTTTGTTGCGACAATGGCGCCGACTGTGGCGTTTGCGGCGGTCGCAGAACTCGAACGCGAGTACATCCTCCAGCGCCAGCGCGAGGGTATCGCCATTGCCAAGACAAAGAGCCAGTACACCGGACGCAAGCCGATACCGCTGCCGGACAACTACGAGCGGGTTGTTTCCCGATGGCGTGCCGGAGAGATTACCGCAATCGAGGCTATGTGGCAGACTAGACTTAAACCTAACACCGAGTTCATGGAAAACGGTCTGGAGGCCGAGCTGGACGATCAACTGGGCTACAGCCGGTATGACTACAAGAACAAGGACACGGATAACGGCCGGAACGGGCGCAGCAGCAAAACCCTGCGCACCAGTTTTGGCGATGTAGAGGTATCTGTGCCGCGGGATCGCAAGAGCGAATTCGAACCCAAGGTGCTGCGGAAAAATCAGACCAGCATCAGCCAGGACATCGAGGATATTTTCATTGCTGTACGGATAATTTGACCGGTTTTTCTGCGGCGATCGAGGCGGTCTATCCCAAGACGGAAATCCAGAACTGCATCATCCATCAGCTTCGAAATTCCGGCAAATATGTCTCTTACAAGGATTTGAAGGCACTTATGGCTGACTTGAGAGCAGTCTACGCAGCGGTAGATGAATCGGCTGCTTTGGACGCGTTAGACACGTTTGCAGAACACTGGGACAAGAAATATCCTAAGATTTCTCAGTCATGGAGGGATAACTGGGCAAATCTCAGTACCTATTTCAAGTTTCCTCAGGCACTCCGACGGCTGATCTATACGACCAACACGATTGAAGGCTTTAACCGTCAGCTCAGGAAGGTAACCAAGTCGAAATCCGTGTTTCCGACCGATGACAGTCTTTTCAAAATGCTGCAGCATGAGCCGAAAACCTGTAAACGCTGCACAGTATGTGCTCAGAAACGGAGGAACAGCAGATGATTACGAACGAGTACGGTATTCATACCTTTTCACTAAAATTTCAATGCAAATATTCCGAAATTCAGAATATTATCGAACAAAATGAGTGCATTCGTACCGGCAAAGGGAAATCAGGGCTTTCGTCATATTACCAGATGCCGCAGTTCAAGTCCATCGGCGTTGAAATTCACTTAGGGCAATCCATCTCGCATCCGTGCTGGCTGATACTGATTGTTAACCCGTCTTCTCCGCTCGCCAGTACCTATGAACCGACTGCATTATTTCAAGCTGACGAAAAGTCTGTTCAACAGCTAAAGCACCACCTGCGGAATATCCTTGATAAGATCGGCGTTGACCGGCGGCTCAAGGGGTTTAAGCTGTCGAGGTATGATTTGACCTGCAATCTGTATTATGACCGCAAGGCGGATGTTCAAGATCGTTTGGATATTTTCAAGAAATCCTTTCCTATCCTCCACTACAGTGCGGTTAAGTTCGGCCAATATTCAAATTCCAATGAAAGATTCAAAGGCGCCAATAAGCATTCATCGAGTTAACGTACTGGAAATGGTTCGGATAAAGGCTTGTTACAGGGTATTTGTGTCTGCTTAAACGGTGCGATTTGACAATCAATCGCCAACATTAGAATAAGCATACATGAATTAAAGTGAAATGCGTTTTCACCTATGTTGATGGAGGTTTTCTATGCCGAACGATGAAATCCTAACCGTCAAAGAGACGGCCGCCCTGCTCAAGACCACGCGCCAGCAGATCCGCAAAATGATCGCAAACGAAGAACTCCCGGCCGTAAAGGTTGGCCGGGAGTGGAGGGTGCGGAAGGCGGGGATTATGGAGTTTTTTTGAGGTGAATTTGTAAACATACCTATTGGATCATATAGCCGTATATTTTCCGCATCAACACATCCAGATAAAGTTTTCTTTCGCGCTGTAAAATATAATTTGATCCTGTGGAAGATGAAGAGTTTGGCTGATATATTTTCGCTGATGTTCCAGATTGGCAATCTGAGCTGCCGTCAGAGATGTGCTATGTCGCGAGATTGGCGCTGCTTTATCGGCGCAGTTAATCGCAATAATCAAACGGGAACATGAGACAGGGACAGCATTGACTGAAACAATGCTAGATCGTTAGCATAATCTCTTTGATCCGATCGCAGCACATATACGATACAGATGCAATGATGCAATATATCTTTCAAGCATCAAATTCCACACACAGGATCAGAAATGATCAATCAATGCGAAATGGCAGGAGCACTTCATTCATGCGTTCAATATTCTGTACGACGCTGTCCTTGCGGCGGATAGCAAGGCTGACATAAAGCGTGTCGATGAGGGAGAACTGCGCCACGCGCGGCGACACGAAAAGCTGCTCGGGCGAATACAGCTCAAGGCAGATGTCGCTGACTTCTTTGAGCGGCGTATCCGGATAGCCGGTGATGCCGATGGTCGGTGCGCCGCACTCCTTCGCGGTACGCACGGCCGACACGATTTCGCGCGTCTTGCCGGTATGCGAGATGGCGATAACCGCCGTATCCGGGCCGCATTGGCTCGCCTGAATCTGCATCAGGTGCGAATCGGTCAGCGAAACCGCGCGGATACCGATGCGCATGAGGCGGATGTAGAAGTCCTCCGCGATGGTGCCGGACGCGCCGACTCCGAGGATGAGGATATTCTCCGCCCGGTTGAGCGCCCCCACCGCCTGCTCGATTTTCTCGAAATCAAGCAGCTGGAGCGCCCGCTCGAGCGTGTCGATATTCCGGCCGAACACATTCTCCGAAATGGTCGAAATACTATCGGTTTCGGACAGATCTTCAAAAATCGTGCGCACCGACTTAGGAGAATATTTCGCCAGCAGCAGCTTTACCTCGCTGAAGCCCGCGCAGCCGACGATCTTGCAGAATCGAATAATACTCGACTCCGCGATGTCAAGCTCGGCCGCCATCTGCTGAATGCTGATCGAGGTAATATGTACCGGATCGGCTAAGATATAGTCCGCAATCCGCTTTCCAACCTTGGATAAAGTCGAATACTGCGACTGAATTGCGGCATAAACGTTCTTGTCCATGCAATCACCCTGCACTTCCGCATCATATAGTAATTTCATTGTATCACAAAACATCGACCTTGTGAAGAATGCACAAAATTGAATATTATTCTTTTTACAATATGATTTATTGAATTTTATTCCGCTCAGTGCTATACTTGTAGATGTTCGGTGGAACGGACTTCCACTGAAAGGGTATAGCGAGAGACGAGTCCGGACAACGTCTCAAAGGCAGACCCACTCCCGATGCGCCCGGCGCACCGGACGGTCTGTATCGCTGCAACTGAAAAGAAAAGAAAAACAAAAAAGGACTGAGCAAAACCATGGGCAAATCCAGCAACCCGACTTTCGCGGGTGATAAGGAATTTGAGAAAATCCATCTCAAAGAAAAGTTTTCCTACGGCCTCGGCGACGTTGCCTGTAACGTTGTCTACGCCCTGACAACCTCGCTGCTGATTTACTTCTACACCAACGTAGTCGGTATCTCGGCGGCTATGATCGGTACCATCATGCTGTTCTCCCGTTTCTTCGATGGTATTTCCGACGTACTTATCGGTCATCTGGTTGACCGCACGCATTCCAAGCACGGCAAATCCCGTGCATGGATTCTCTGGATGATGATTCCGTACGGCATCGCAGCCATCCTGCTGTTCACCGTTCCGCCCGCAACCCCGATCGTCAAGGGCATCTACGTTTTCATCACCTATAACTTCTGCACCACCGTTGTCTACACCGCACTCAACCTTCCGTATGCAACGCTGGCTACCCTGATGACCCGCGATACCGACCAGCGCGCCGTTGTCAACCTGTTCCGTACCGGTATGTCTGCCCTCGGCAACATGGTCATCACCGCCATTACCTTCCCGCTCGTCACCCGTCTGGGTGACACCCAGCAGGCATGGATCGAGGTTTCCATCCTCTACGCCATCGTTTCCATCATCATGCTGTTCATCTGCTTCAAGAACTGCCACGAGCGCGTCAAGGAAGAGACCAAGACCAAGGACGGCAAGAACGTTCCGCTCTGGATGGGCATCAAGCTCTGCGTCACCAACAAGTACTTCATCATGTTCTTCATGCTCGCTGTGTTCCTGTCCTTCTATGAGGCAGTTACCGGCACCTGCAACGCATACTACGCACAGTACATTCTCGGCAACCGCGACCTGCTCGGCGCACTCGCGTCCTTCGAATCCATTCCGCAGATCGTCACCGTTCTTGTCCTCTCCCCGTTCATCGCCAAGTTCGGCAAGCGCAATGTCGCTCTCATCGGCGCAATCGTCGCCGTTATCGGCACGGTTTCCCTGTTCATCAACCCGAGCGCCCTCAATCTTGCACTGTTTGCCTGCGTCATGCGCGGCATCGGCAAGGGCTGCTTCCGCGGCGTCAAGTACTCCATGCTCGCTGACGTTATCGAGTACGGCGCATGGAAGAGCGGCATCCGTGTACAGGGCCTGATGGTATCTGCTACCACTGCCGGCCAGAAGTTCGGCTCCGGCATGACCAGCGCGATCTTCGGCGCCCTGATGAGCCTTGTAGGCTTCGCCGGCACCGCAACCATCAATGCCGCACAGTCTCAGATGCTCATCGCCATCTACATCATCGGCAACATCATCGCCTGGGGCGGCATCGGCGTACTGCTGATCTTCTACAAGCTCGATAAGATCTATCCGCGCATTATCACCGAGATGAAGCAGCGCGAAGCTGCCGAGGCAGCAAAGGCGACCGCAAACGCCTGATTTTCCCCCGCACTCCCTCATTTTTACGCATCATCTTTTTCTTCCCTTATATGGATCAGCCGGCGGAGTCAAGCATTCCTGCCGGCTGCCCCCATATTCTACCGCAAATAAAATTCTGTAAATATCCACCATTTATATGAAAGGCGTGTAACAAATGGAAACCCTGTCCTACGAAAAACGCATCGAACTCGGTAATCTCGTCCCGGCGCTCGGCCAGTTCAAGGTCATGGAAAAAATCCCGCAGTATCAGCAGTGCGAGGTGCACAACCTCGTGGATGCGCCCGCCGAGGTGCCCGAAACGCTGCGCCACGTTGTATTCAACATCGAGCGCGGCCAGACGCTTCACGAAACCATCGACTTTCTCAATATGTGCCCCGACCTCAAAAACATGGACATCATCTACGCCAACGAGCTGGATGACGGCGCGGTCCGCTCGGGCAACTGCAACGTTGCCTACGAAATCGCGAAATCCATCGGCATGAATTACGCCTACGGTCTGGAGTTTATCGAGCTGGTAAATCCCGAGGACAACAAGGGCTTCCACGGCAACGCCCTGTTCTCCCGCTGGCCCATCCGCTGGGCGAAGGTCGTCCATATGCCCGAGCAGTACAACTGGTACTATGACCGTCAGAAGCGTATCGGCGCACGTGTCGCCATTGTCTGCTCGCTCGACATCGGCGGACGCGAGGTCGGCGCGGTCAGCGTTCATCTGGAGAACCGTGCGGACAGCGAGGGCCGCGAAGCGCAGATGGCAGTCGTATATGATGAGATCAAGCGTTCGTTCGCGCCCGATACGCCGGTCATGATCGGCGGCGATCTGAACACCAATACGTTCGACGGCAACGACATTCCGGGATTTACCAAGCTGTTCAACGACCCGGAGCGTCTCTCCAAGCACATGGAGCACGTTGAGCAGTACGAGCGCGTTCTGCCGCAGGCGGAGGAAAACGGCTTCTCCTACCGCGAGTTCAGCAGCATCGAGGGCACGCGCCGCAAGCCGATGCCGGGCGGCAAGAGCATGCTGCTCAAGCTGGACTGGCTGATGGCGCGCGGCATGGAATGCGTCGATCACGGCACGATTTCGACCGAGACGAAGGACTGCACCTGGGCCGAGCCGGGCAGCGCGCTGGCGAAGTTCACAGGTCCCGAGCTGTCCGACCACAACGCCTGCTGGGCAGACTGTCGATTCGCAAAGTAAATACTGAAATCTATTGTAGAAAGCTGCACACGCTGCATACATATTGGCAGCGTGTGCACTTTTTATCGAGTGAGGAGAACCTACATCAAATGAGTGGAATGATACAATACCTGCGCGAACTTCATTTCGCCTCGGTCGTAGTGCGGCTCGCCCTTGCGATGCTGCTCGGCGGCTGCATCGGTCTGGAGCGCGGACGCAAGCGCCGTCCGGCCGGTTTCCGCACCTATATGCTCGTCTGTCTTGGCGCGGCGCTGACCGTGCTGCTCAGCCTGTACGAATTTACCATGGTGACAGGGCCGTGGTCGGATATTTGCGCAGAGATCGGCATAAAAACCGACGTTTCGCGTTTCGGCGCACAGGTCATCAACGGCATCGGCTTTCTGGGCGCAGGAACCATTCTCGTTACCGGCCGCCAGCAGGTCAAGGGCCTGACCACTGCCGCTGGTCTGTGGGCGTCGGCCTGCACCGGCCTTGCGGTCGGCGCAGGATTTTACGAGTGCGTGCTCATCGCATTCGCGATGATATTTCTCAGCATCCGCCTGTTCCCAATTGTGGATGCGTACATACAGGAGAACGCGCGTGACATCAATCTGTACATGGAGTTCCATTCGCTCGGGGACATCAGTACCATCATCAATCAGCTGAAAGCGCAGAACGTGCAGATCTACGACATCGATATCGAGCGGAACAAAAGTGGCGAGGCGCTGCACCCAAGTGCGATCTTCTCGATCCGCCTCAATGAAAAAATACCGCACACGCAGCTTCTCTCCGATCTGGCGGAGCTGGACTGCCTTTGCGTGATCGAAGAGCTGTAAGGAGTGGACTGCTATGTTATCTGTTTTTGACGGCCTGCGCGACGTGACGACGCTTTCCGTGTTCGTGCGTCTGGCCTGCGCGCTCATCTGCGGCGGCATTATCGGTATCGAGCGCTCGTACAAGCGCCGCCCGGCCGGCTTCCGCACGCACATCCTCATCTGCATCGGCGCGGCCATCACCACGCTGACGAGTCAGTATCTGTATCTGAATATGCACTATTTTACAGATATGGCGCGCCTCGGTGCACAAGTTGTGGCGGGTATTGGCTTCATCGGTGCGGGCACCATCATCGTTACTAAGCGGCAGCGCGTCAAGGGTCTGACCACAGCGGCTGGTCTCTGGACCTCGGCCATCATCGGCCTCACCTTTGGCGGCGGCTTCTACGAGGGCGGCATTCTCGCGACCGTGTTCATCATGCTCGCCGAGCTTGTGTTCTCGCGGCTGGAGTACCGTGTGTTGGAGCACGTTCCCGAGATCAATGTGTATATGGAATATGAGGATAAAACGTGTCTGGACGATGTGCTGCAGTTGTACCGCAGATGTGATGTCAAGGTGCTGAATATCCAGATCACCCGTGCGGCGGAAAACGGTGAGCACAATGCCTGTGCGATCTTCACACTGCGCCTGCCGCGCAGCTGCACGGTAAACCGTCTGATGACACTGGTCGGCGAGCGTGAAGGCATCGTGTCGGTCGAGGAACTGTAAAACAACAGAACGCAGAAAGAGGCTGACGAATCTGCGCTTTCAAACGAATGGAATTCGCGTCCTATGTCACAATTTTTCGTCTTTTTTGTAAAAAATGAAGTGTACATCCCCACTTTTACAAAGATTACACAAAAATGAATTTCTCTATTTAATACGCGTTGCAGTGCGAGAACTTTTTTCTGTTTTTCCTTCATTTTTAACTATATATTATAGATGTAGAAGCTCCTGAGATATTCTCAGGAGCTTATTTTTTGCCCAAAAGGAGGAGGCAAATATGTTCAACAGTCAAAAATTTCTGACGTGCGGCGTGATGGCTGAGATTCCCTCATGGCTGACCAACCTGATGTGGCACATAGTGCTCACGATGGAGGTTGAGAAAAAGGACTATTTGCAGGTATTCACGCTGACGAAATTGCCGACCGGTCAGCACATCGTCCACGAGCAAGAGCAGCCGCCGTATCGTTATGAGCTCGATGTACCGTGTGACGATTCCGTCAATGCGAAGGTGTTCGTCATCGACAATTTGACGCATTCTACTATGCTGTTTTCCGAAGAGTATTGAGTTTTACCAAACGAAATGGAGGAACAGACAATGAGTGAAACAAGAATTTGTGCAAATTGCGGTGAAGATCATCCGATAGATGAAATGTTTCAAGTGGGAAATGACTGGCTCTGCGATGACTGCGGCCGCATTATTCATCGCGACCGCGCGTATTGGGATAATGACGACAACGCTTACTGTTCGTCCTGTTGGGACGAACAGTGCTCGGTCATTCACGAGTACAGCTACACGCCCGACCTTGTTTTCCACGGCAAGGGTCTGCGGCACTTCGGCGTAGCACTGGAAATCGACAACGGCGGCACAGACCGTTACAATGCCGAAAAATTGTTGAACATCGCCAATGCAGACGCGGAGAATTTATATATCAAGACGGACGGCAGCTTGGACGATGGTTTGGAACTTGTCACGCACCCAATGACACTTACATACCATCTGAATGAAATGCCGTGGGCGGAAATCCTCCGTAAAGCGCAGAGCATGGGCTATCTCAGTCATGCGGCAGGCACTTGTGGCCTGCACGTTCACATCTCGCGTCTGGCGTTTGGCTGTACTTACGAACAGCAGGAAGCCGCGATTGCCCGTTTGCTCTACTTTGTCGAGAAATTCTGGGCAGAACTGCTGCGGTTCTGCCGCCGCACACAGAGCCAGATGAACCGCTGGGCGGCGCGATACGGCATTCGCCTTACGCTGTCTGAGCAGATGAGCCATGCGAAAAACTCCTGTGCCGGGCGCTATACGGCGGTCAACCTTACCAACTCGGACACGGTTGAAATCCGAATATTCCGCGGTACGCTCAAACTAAATACCCTCAAAGCCACCTTGCAGATGGTAAATCATCTCGTCGAGGTGGCTGTTGCTATGTCCGACACCACTGTACAGGAGCTTAGTTGGTTTGATTTTCTGGACACCGTGCATGAACCAGAGCTGATTCAGTACCTCAAAGAGCGCCGTTTGTACGTCAACGAACCCGTAAATGCAAGCGAGGAGGAATAATATGTGCAGTTTATTCGGCTTAATCGACTTTAAAGAGTGCCTGAGCACTCACACGAAAAACAAAATCCTGAATACGCTGGCGCGTGAATGTCAGGTGCGCGGCACGGATGCAACCGGCATCGTCTATAACTTCAAAGACCGTCTGCGGATTTACAAGCGCCCGATTCCCGCTCGAAAGATGAAGATTCACATTCCGAACGGCGTGAATGCGGTTATGGGGCATACCCGTATGACCACACAGGGCAATGCGCAGTTTAACCAGAATAACCACCCGTTCCTTGGTCATGCTGACGGCAGCAGCTTTGCCCTCGCACACAATGGCGTTCTCTGGAATGACAAAGACCTGCGGATGGACGAAAACCTTCCTCAGACGAGCGTCGAATCTGGATAAGGACAACTCCATCTGGTTCGTCGTCGGAGATAATCCGCTCTGCGTGGTGTTCTATGATAGCTTCCTGCTGTACGCTTCCACACAGGAAATCCTGTGCAAAGCGATCACAAAGCTGCACTTAAAGGCGCCAACGGACATTCTGGAGCCAAAGGAGGGCGAGATATTGAAGATTGACCGCAATGGCCGTATCACTACTGGGACATTCGCACCAAGAACCAGCTATGAGCATTGGTGGCGGCGTTATCCATATTACCGCGACTACTATGAGGACACACCTGAGAACTACAACGACCTGTTCAGTGTGGCAAAAGCATTCGGCGTAACCGCCGATGAGGTGCAAGCACTTCTCGATTACGGCTGTTCGGAGGAGGAGATCGAAGAAATGCTCTACGATCCGACTTTGCTCCACGAAATGACCGACGAGCTGCTATATGCGTACTGATTGGAGGTGATTTCATGGACGCAGCAAAAATCGTTCTCGGCGTGATGACGGTAATCGGCCTGCTGGCTGATCTGCTGTCAGACGATGACTGAACGCAAAAGTACCGGATCACGCGAACCGGTACTTTTTTGAGTCTGTCATTTTGGTATACCCTATCGAAACAGGGAAAAGTTGTGTCAATAGAGTTGCTTTCGGAGTTTTGCAATATGTCAGAACAGAGTGTGATCCTATTGCAATACCCTACCGTTTTCGGTCAAGAGGCTTCATACAGTAACACCTCATCATCATGAATAGAATCTAAAAAGCGCTGGTCCAGGCTGGTGGTTGGTACCAGATCGACCGGTCGTCCAAGAGAATCCTCCAAATCGAGGAGAAGTCCTGCAAGCTGAAAGCCTTTGATACTGCCCTTGTCAATACGCAGGTCAATGTCGCTGGAATCCGTCATATCGCCGCGAGCGAATGAGCCGAACAGGTAAACACGCTTTGCGCCATACTGGGCAGCAAGTAAAGGAAGTACGGCGACCCTATTGCAATTAACCACGTTTCAACTGCTCAATAAGATTATCAAACAGAGATACAAACTCGCTCTCAATCTGCGAGTAAATTTCCTGTGCGGTTGCATCGTCATAAATGTGCAAGGTCTGATTGCGTGCGTTCAGCAATGCTATCCATGCTTGCTCATCGTCAATCAGGCCATACGAGAACGCCTTACGCATCGTTGCTTTCGGACTGTTCAGTTCAGTAAATCCTTGGTCAAGTAAGAACTCACGTGTGGTTTTCCACGCCAGCTCACAGGTGAACTCAAAGCGCTGGATTACACCATCGCGAATGATTTTGGCCGGATTCTCTTGATGCGCCTGCACGCCTTCGCGCAAGCGCTCTACAGCATTGGTGAGATTTTCGAATTTCGTATTGTAACGGTCCAGCAAGCAAATCCCGTCCTTCTCTATATTTTGAAGCAATGCGGCATCGGTGTGTTCGCTGACAAACACCAAATCAACCGAATACAGCGAGTCCAGATCATTTTCCACTGCATCGCTGAATAGTGTACGCTGCTGCGGCGTGCAGCCCCATACCGCGAAATCATAATCACTGCGGGCGTGATGATCGCCGCGGGCACGCGAACCGAATAATATCAGTTTCGGCACTCCATAACGGTGCGCTAACTGTTTTACCTGTTCGATTGTCTTATCCATCAGCGTCACCGTCCTTATATTTCTCATTATACCATACTTAAAGGAGAGATACACCATGAAAATCGGCTATATCCGCGTCAGCACCGGGGACCAGAATACTGCACGTCAGGAAGTCCTGCCGCACGACCTCGGCGTTGATGAACTGTTTATCGACAAGGCCAGCGGCAAAAACGCTGACCGTCCAGAGCTGAACCGCATAATGGAATACATCCGGCACGGCGATACGGTTATTGTCGAGTCCATCAGCCGCTTTGCCCGCAACACACGCGACCTGCTTGATCTCGTGGAACGGCTGACCGAGAAACAAGTAGAATTCGTCAGCCGCAAGGAGGCCATCGACACGACCACACCGACCGGCAAATTTATGCTGACCGTATTCGCGGCAGTCGCGGAACTTGAGCGGGAGTATATTCTTCAGCGTCAGCGCGAGGGCATCGCGATTGCCAAAAAGCAAGGTAAGTACATCGGCCGCAAACCGATGCCGTTGCCGGACAATTTCGAGCGGGTAGTCGCACGCTGGCGTACCGGCGAAATCACCGCGACCGAGGCCATGCGGCAGACCGGATTGAAGCCGAATACGTTTTACCGGCGGTGTGCGAAATCGAAACAAACCGCAAACAACTAAGATTCCATTGTATACTTTAGTTACCGCTATACCTTAAACATTAACCGCCGAACCTCAAAACAGCACGAGGTTCGGCGGATTTGTTTTTTTGTATTCAATCTATGTTTCCGGCCAAAAATGCGGCAAAGCCCTGTCATGCCAGAATCGCTCTTCTCTGTTGCTCCACGATTTCAGACAGCCGGTTCAGCCGTTCCTCCGGCAGTTCGATAGTCGAATGCGGCCTGAATCGAAAGCCGTCCAGGTTTTTCAGCTCCTGCCGAATTTCATCTGTCAGCACACCGCGTGCCGTCTTGATAAAATCCACGCCGATACGCGGACGGCACTTGCCGATGTACCAATCCGGATTGGCCAGCTGATCTTCGTCCAGATCGAACAGTAGACTGCGGTTGTGGTCAAAGACCGGCGCAGGCTTCTTAATTTCCATCGTCTGATTGTCGAACAGGAAGCCGAAATTGCCGAGATGGCGGTCTGTGTTGAGAATGAGCGCGTCCAGCACGAACATGCGGCGGAGTGCGTCTTCCGCGCCAAACCCGGTATACAGCCGCAGCAGCTCGGAAACCGTTGTCGGCCGGTCGGGAAAGTCACTGATTTTGATGAGTCCGGCCTGCTCATCGGTAAACAGACGGCACTTGGATATCAGCCGATGATGGTAGAAATCCAAGTCGTAATCCACAGCC
Source organism: Butyricicoccus sp. AF18-9LB (assembly GCF_027684505.1). NCBI lineage: Bacteria > Bacillati > Bacillota > Clostridia > Eubacteriales > Butyricicoccaceae > Butyricicoccus > Butyricicoccus sp. AF18-9LB. Next base: position 32,323 of record NZ_JAQCWA010000017.1, on the reverse strand, counting down.
TGTGGACAAATACATACCGCAAGCTGACACGCAAGGAATTCGGACAGCGGCTCGATTTCATAGGTGTCGCTGCCGCCCTTGTAGAGATAAATTCCGTCCGGTTCGCGCACCCAGCATTTTGCGTAATAGCCGTCCGTACCGAACTCCGGCGAGGTGGAGGACAGGGACTCGACGCTGATCACGCCGCTGAAAGCCGCCTGCGCGATGAGGGCATCAAACTCGTTTCGATATAGGGAAACCTTGTCCCAGCCGAGCGTTTCCGACTCTTCTTTCACCCAAAACGTATCGTTGAGCGACAGCGCATGCGTCACACGAAGAAAGCCCTCCAGACCGATGCAGCCGTACTGCTCCAGAAGCTGCTCAATGTGCTTGCGGTGCTTGGGTGCTTTACGCTTCTCAAGCCACGCCGTCAGCGATTGCAGACCGAGCGGGCGCAATTCGGTGTACCACTCCTGCAGAACCGCGCTTTCCTCTCCAAATTCGTCCTGTATACAGGAGAACAATGCCCACGGCTCGTCTTTATTCATTAAGATGTATCGCATAAGGCGCCCTCCTTTCGCACTTTGGTGAGGTAATTATAGCATATTGAACACAGAATGGCAAAAGTAGCATAGCATCCGCCAGAACTACAATGTAATTGATAAATTGTGCCATTCCGCAAAAACCTGTTTTCCTCATCAAGAACGAGGATGGCGATCTTGGTGTCATGGATTCATTCTCCGTGCGTAGCCGCTGAACTTCTGCGTCCTCTGCGCTCTATGGCAAATGCCTCCGGCCCTTTACTTCAAATCGTCTTGCTGTTTCGCAGTAACTCAACTTTTCTTTCATCATGTTTTGCACGACCAGTTTCTTAAGGCAATACCGCATAATTGAACAAGAGCGATTTGCGAATAAATTTTGCGTACTGATGAGGCGCGGTTTCGCAGCAATACTTGCCGTATTGCAAGAAATCGCAACAAAATCAGAATACAAAATTTCCGCAAAGCGCCGCTGCTTTAATTGTGCGGTGTTGCCTTAAATTCTGGCGTGTCCCGTTTGTTCATTTTTTCCTCTTGGCATAATAAATCACTCCATCTGTTAGATAGTATATCATACTGTCTAACAAATGGGGGTGCAGTTCAACATATGTCCCCCTTCTTTCTCATTCCTCTGCTGCAGTAAATCTGATTCATCGTTGGGTTTTCGATCAAGATCAGCAAGCAGATAATCTATAGCACTCCGAAGCGTAAAAGAACGCAGAATATCGTTTTTTAGGCATGGACGCATTTCCTTAACAGTTTCCCATTTGATATCCTCGAACATTTCTTCTCTATCTTCGTCTTCATCTTTTCGGCAATTATTTGTAAACTTATGAACCAGCTTTTTGTAATGTTCAGGCAGCACCCGTTCCTTCCCATACAGCGGGTAATACGGTGCTGAATGAAAGAGTAACAATCTTTTCGAGTGGGAAATACAGTTCTTTTATACAGAACCAGATGTTTTACCAGTACATCCTCTACTCTCTCCAGCAAGTGCTCTGACGCTTCACTTATGACAAAAGTTTCATACACATTATCTATTAAAGAGCAGGAGGTATTGTACTTCAGCAGTTCCGCTTTATCGTGCTTATTCCCGTCTCCCTTAACTTTATATATGGCATTTAATACGAACAGCAATGGCAGTACAGGGTAAATATATGGTGTCGAAAAAACTGCGTTACACCTTGTCTTACTGCAAACTGTTATCTTCTTTACAGGCACACCTTTATACAGTAGTTCGTTATCAAATCGCCGATAGCAATTATTGATATCCTCCGTAATTTTCTTTATTAGGTTTTTTCCATTATCCTCATAGTCATGCTATTTATCGCTCGTCTCTGAACGGCTCAGCAGATGCACCATATTACTGATCGCCTGAAACAAGTAATCATTTTCATCACGAATTTTAAACAGCAGTTTGTAAGACTTCATGTCAGCTTCATCATCATAGCTACGCATGTTAATTTTTGTAATATCTTCTTCAGTCCCAAAAACAAGTCTCGTATAGAGAAACTGAAGCTCATCCGAGCTCAATTCTTCTCTTTTTCCGGGCTCAGTCAGAAAATCTGTAAGAATACGGAAATTCCTATCTTTGTACCCAGTAATGAGGAAAAGAGCAACACCTGTCACCTGGGAACAGATAAAAGGGGCCGCATTCTGCTGCGAGTATTGCAGATCGACGTACAAACGCTGCGTGACAACGCCGAGAAGTATGACCTTTTCGATCAGCAGGCATACGAATAAGCCTATTTTTAGTATAGCCCCTGCGGCATTGAGCCGCAATACAGGCGCGGTTCCGCAGGTGTCTGATACGGCGAAATCCGGTTATCCCGAACTGTCGTATATATAGTATAACAATGGAAAGAATATACAATACACCCACCATCTACACAAACCAAAGGAGGTCAACCCTTATGTTCAAGCCCACACCCACCTGTCCCCTGCCCGACATCCGCGAGGCACGCATCGACCCGACCCTGCCGGTGAACGAGCGCCTGCGCCTGTTCGCCTCGTCTGTCAGCGACCCACACCGCTTCCGCGTAGGCGACACTGCGGTTGAGGTGCTGTTTGATGACGGCGCACCCAGTCTGCAATCCTGCCTGACCAACCTGTGCAAGCGGTTCCAGTGATGGTAAAAGCCGGATAACCGAAGCGAAGCCTTGCGGCACGCCGTGTGCTGTGATACACTATACGTGCAAAACACAGCCTGCGGCGTGCCGTCCGTTTTTAGGAGGCACTCAATGGCACGAAAAAGTAAATACGATCCCCAAAAGTTATCCACAGTCCTGTGGAAACCCGCGCTCTATATCCGTCTTTCCCGCGAGGACGGCGACAGCGAGGAGAGCAACAGCATTATCAGTCAGCGCGAGCTGCTGACCGAGTTTGCAGATACGCAAACCGACATGACCGCGTCCCGGCTGTACGTTGATGACGGCTATACCGGCACCGACTTCGACCGGCCGGATTTCCGACGCATGATGCACGACCTGCGCGCCGGCATCGTCAACTGCGTGATCGTCAAGGATCTATCCCGACTGGGACGCAACTACGTCAAGGTCGGCGAGTACCTTGAGCACACGTTTCCGCTGCTGAACGTGCGGTTCATCGCGCTGAGCGAGCGCATCGACAGCGTTGCCGACCCGCGCTCGGCGGACAGCCTGATCGTGCCGTTCCGCAACATCCTCAATGACGAGTACGCGCACGATATCTCCAATAAAGTCCGCGCTTCGCTTGACCTGAAGCGCCGCCAGGGCAAATTCATCGGCTCGTTCGCGTCCTACGGCTACCGCAAAGACCCGAACGACCACAGTCGGCTGCTGATTGACGAGCCGGCTGCCGCCGTTGTCCGCGATATTTTCAACTGGTTTCTCGCCGGAACAAGCGTACTCGGTATTGCCAAAAAGCTGAATGCTAAGAGCATTCCGAATCCATCTGCCTACAAACGGCAGCAGGGCATGAACTACCGCCATCCGGCCTCGGACAAGCTGAACGATCTGTGGCCGGACAGTTCGGTTCGCCGTATCCTGCGCAATCCTCTCTATACCGGCACTATGGTGCAGGGCAAAAACCGCATGAAAAGCTATAAGCTGCATGTCAGCGAGGCCGTGCCCGAGGAGGACTGGATCACTGTCGAGCAGACACACGAGGCTATCATCTCAAGCGAGCTGTTCGCCAAAGCGCAATCCCTGTTCGCCCGTGATACGCGCACCTCACCAACACAGCCCAAAGTCTACCTGTTCTCCGGTTTTCTTCGCTGCGCGGACTGCGGCAAGGCAATGAACCGAAAGCTGATTTCCCAGCCGCATCGCGACTATTACTACTATATCTGCTCGACATTCAAAAAGCAGCACAGCGGCGCCTGCACGAAGCATACCATCCGCAGCGACCGGCTGGAGCAGGCTGTATTGGAAACGCTCCGTCACCAGATTGCTCTGGCGGTCGAGATGGATGAGCTGATTGCCGAGATCAACCGCAGCGGCACGCGAAACCGTTCCGTTAAGCCTCTGCTTGACGAGCGGACACAGCTTGAAACCGAGCGCGAACGCATCGAGCAGATGAAGCTGTCCCTGTATCCGGACTGGAAAGCCGGAGATATTTCGCGTGAGGAATACCATCGGCTGAAAAAGCAGTTTGAGCAGCAGCAGGCCAAACTGGACACACGTCTTGCGTCCCTGCAAGCGCGCATTGACGAGGTGCAGAGCGGCGTGGACGAAACCAATTCGTTTGTATCACAATTCGTAAAATATCGCAATCTGCCCAGTCTGACGCGCGAAGTCGTAGTCGAACTGATTGACATGATTTATGTGCATGAGGGCGGAAAAATCACGATAAAGTTTAAGTTTTCGGACGCCTATGCAGTCGCGCAGGAGTATATCCGCAAGCATGGTCAGACCGCATAAGGCACATAGTCCTAAAATAACATCTTCCCCCGCTGCTGCCGACACCCTTTCCGCACTGCTGGAGGATTTGGGTGCCGAGCCGCGGGACTTTGACTGCATCGTCACCGGCGACCTCGGTCACATCGGTGCGGACCTGCTGCTGACGCTGCTGCGCGGTGACAGCATCGACCTGTCCCCTGTCTACTCGGACTGCGGCAGCCTGATTTTCGGTGACGAGCAGGACGCGCATGCAGGCGGCTCGGGCTGCGGCTGCTCAGCGGCAGTTCTCTGCGGACCGCTGCTGCGCGATATGCATCGCGGCAAAATCCACCGGCTGGTGTTTGCGGGCACGGGTGCGATGATGAGTCCGACCTCGGTGCAGCAGGGACAGCCGATTGCGGGCATCTGCCACGCCGTCGTGCTGGAAAGGAGCGAAGCATGAACTACCTGAACGCTTTCTGGGTCGGCGGACTGATCTGTGCGCTGTGTCAGGTGCTGATTGACAAAACCAAGCTGACACCGGCGCGTATTCTCGTTTCGCTGGTGGTGCTCGGTGTTATCCTGCAGGGGCTCGGCTGGTATCAGGCAGTCGTGGACTACGCAGGTGCAGGCGCGACTGTGCCACTGCTCGGCTTCGGATACTCGCTGGCAAAAGGCGTTGCCAAAGCAGTTGCGGAAAGCGGCCTGCTCGGCGTGTTCACCGGCGGCGTGACCGGTGCGGCAGGCGGCATTGCCGCCGCGATCGTGTTCGGCTGTCTGTTCGCGCTGCTGTCCAGACCGCAATCAAAGTCGTAAAAAATAACACTCCCGCTCGGAATCCACCTTCCAAGCGGGAGCATTTTTGCAGCCAATTCTTTCTTTATCCGATTACGCAGATCACGGTCATTACCATGGCGCATACCACCGCAGCCGCGCTGACAGTGCGTACCTTGCTTACCGCGCCATCGGCCTGCTGCCGGTCTTCACCCAGCAGCCATGCCGGTCGGAAATAGAACAAGATACCGAGAACGAACAATACGCCTATGCTGACCCAGTCATAGATTTGCATTTTCAATGCCCCATTTCTTCATTTCCGTAACCCAATACTCTCTCTTCATTTCTCTCTCCTGCTTCCGTCTGCCGAAAGCTGCGGCACTAACCGACCGGCTGCAATCCGTCGGTATCTGCCGCTCGCGCACCTGCGTCTGTATACGCGGTGCAAACCTGCTCATCGCCTGTCTCTGCAGGTGATTCTTTTTTATCAGGTTGATATTATTTTATCACATCCCGCTGAAAATCTCAATGTTTCTGCGGCTTTACAAAACACTTTCTCCAATTTAACCAATTTCTTTTTTATGTTTTTGGCAAGAACCCTTTATTTTTGTGCACTTTATCTGTATCTATCTCCTTGCTTTATTGCATATTTTCGAGTATACTAAGAAAGACGAACTTTATCCCGCAATTGGGAAGGAGGAACTTTTTCAAATGCTGTACTCCAAAAACAAAAAACGCGGCTTCACGCTCGTGGAGCTGATCGTTGTGCTGGTGATCCTGGCGATCCTCGCGGCGCTGCTCATTCCGGCACTGACAGGATATATTGATAAGGCGAAAAAGGACCAGGTCATCGCGGAGACGCGCATGCTGCATGAGGCCGTGCAGACGGAGATGTCCGAACTATATGGTTCTTCAAATTGGAAACTTAATTCCGCCACCACACTTGCAAACAGTACCGGCAAAGTAATTGGCAATAATCCTAATGGTTATGATTTGAAAGCCAACTACGATAAAATTGCAAAACTTTCCGAAGTACCTTGTCTGCAGAAAGGCGGTTCTGGACAATTTCTCGTTCTTATCAATAGTAAGGCACAAATCCACGCGATTATTTATCACTCCGACCGTGGCTATCTCGGTCTTTACTTTAGTGATACCAACCAATATAGTGCCTATAAAATTGGTGAAACCGCTGAAGGCGGTAAAATAAGCGATAACATGTTCCGTTCTTATTATAGTTCGGTTTATTATACTGCCGCCGTTGATGCCGTGCCCGACTCCAACGGCAATTACAACGACAAGAACTATTATTGGTGGTCTTGCACCGGCATCCGCGGTATGCTGAACATCAGCGAACTTGTTTTCCCATCATAACAAAATCCCCGCCACTCAGCGGGGATTTCTTTTACCATATGATATTACGCCTCAAACCCATCCGGGAACACAACGGTCAGCACCCACTTGAACGCCTCTTCGCCGTAAACGGCGTGCGGCACCTTTGCGGGCATGACCAGCGTTTCGCCAGCCTTGACGATATGCGGCACACCGCCGACGGTAAAGCGTCCCGTGCCCTCGAGCACAGTTACCATTGCGTCGCCGGTGGAGTCGTGCGTGCCGATCTCCTCGCCCTTGTCAAACGCGAACAGCGTAATGCTGACCGCCTTGTTCTGCGCCAGTGTCTTGCTGACCACCTGTCCCGACTGAACGGAAACCAGCTCGGCGAGCCTTACAACGCTCTCGTGGTCGATATTGCGGATGAACTTGTCCATAGCTTCTCCTCTTTCCTGTCGTTTGCTTTATGCGGACAGTATACCACGCCAAGCCGCCGATTTCTGTTGTCCGCACAACATTTACAGAAAAATCGAATTTTCCTTGCGCGCTTCAGTCTGGAATTGCTCGAGCATAGCGGTGTGCGACAGAAAATCCGGATCATCAAATTTCTTTGCACCGCTCGGGCAATAAGTCGTGCAGGCACAGCATTTAATACAGGTGCCCGGAATATTAGACGGGTCGTTCGGGTCAATCGCACCCATCGGGCAGATTTCCGCGCACAGACCGCAGTGCTCACACAGCATCATCATCGTGCTCGGCTTGGCCTTCAGGAACTTTGCGGGCGTTTTGTCGGTCTTGAGCGGCGTGTAGTAGGCTGCCTGCGCGTCACCCGGCACCTTCGGCGGCTTGATCTCTCCCTCGCTTCTCAGCTTGAGCGCCGCACCCTGAGCCAGCATACGCAGCTCACTGAGGTCAGCCGCGTCCGGACGGTCTGCCGCCAGTTTGTCCGAGAATACATGCCGGCACAAAAAAGCGCCGCCTGCCGCCGGTTTGAAGTTGTTTTTTGTCAGCAGCTCGCACATTTCGGCAAGCGCGTTGTCATACGCTCTGCCGCCGTAGGTGACAAGCGCCACCGCCGGTGTACCCTCACCGTGCAGGCAGCGAGCAAAGTCCGGCGAAATCTTGTTCGGCAGCCGACCGGCATACACCGGACAGCCGAATACAACCAACTCATCCGGGGCAAACTGATACTCCTGCGCACGGTCAGACGGCGTGTTGAGCGATATGTACCGACACTCTGCCTTAAACAGACGCGCCAGTTCATCCGCCGTTGTTTCAACAACGGTCTTTGTGCTTCCTGCCGGACTGAAATACACACCCGTAACTTTTTTGATATCCATATCCTTTTCGTCCTCCGCTTTACGCTTATTCTACAATTTCAATACGGAATACGTTGATCGTGTCAACATCGGGGCAGCAAAACACCGCCACGCCGTCCTCCTGCCCGGGAAGATGGCCGCCGTAACGCAGAATGTCGATGTATGGGAACGCAACGTGCATCGCCATCGGGCAAAGCTGCCCGCGCTCGGTGTCGAAGTCGAAGCTGTCGCCGATTTTGTGCCCGCGGTGGCAGCCGTGCTTGCCTTTTCGGTCGATCAGCGTAATTTTGATCTTGGGTCTGCTCATTTGCGCCACGGCTCCTCACCCTGATGCAGAATTTCCATCTGGCACAGACGCATCGCGTTCAGCGCGGTATCGTGCGACTCCGGCGTGACGCACGCGCACAGTGCCGCGTCGATTACGATGTTTGCCTCCGGGAATGCTGCCTTGCACAGCATGGCGTTGGAAATCACGCAAATACCAGTGCATACGCCGACAAATTCGATCTCCTCCGGCGGCTCGTGCAGAGCGTGCAGCGCGTCCACAAGCGACACCGCGCCGAAGGTCGGCTTGCAGATGATGCGGGACGCCGGAATGCCATCCACAGCGGCAGCAATGGCATCGTCCAGCGCATGGCCTTCCGTTCCTTCGATGCAGTGCGGCACCGGCAGATGACGCCCTTCGTTTGTCTCCATGTAGTTCGGCTGGTGGGTGTCCAGCGTGACAAACAGGTTCTCACGCGGTGTATTTTTTGCCTTCTCTGCCACATAGGGCACGATAGCGCGCGCTTCAGCCGTACCGAGAGGGCCGCTGATAAAATCCTTCTGCATATCCACTACGATAAGAATTTTCATAAATGACGGTTCTCCTTTGTGTAGTGGTTATAGTATAGCACCTTTTGCGGGGTTTTCAAACGAAAATTGCGTGAACAGCGGCACGCGCTGTCCGAGGCACGCGACCCGCGAAGCGATACGTTCCCTCTGGGCGAGTATTTCTCAGCACCCGCTGTCCGGTGTGCCCGAAACGCGCAGGCGGTTCGCCTATCTGAGCGAGGTGTTGCGCCGTCCGGCGCGGGGACAAAAAGGAAGGGACACCCATGGTTTCCCTTCCTCTTTGAACTCCTGCCTTTCCTTCAGAGGGCTTGGGTGCAGATGGTAGACTGCGTAAGCGTGGAAAAAGAGTCCGGCAGAGGATTTTTTCTTCCGCGTGGTATCCTCACATTCGCATTTCGGATAATTTACTGCTACACATACCGGCTATTCTACGCAGAGCGCGGCACAAGGTGAATTGCCCGAAGGGCAAGAGAGGGTACTCTGGAGTATGACATGCCGCGCAAACCGTTTTCTGGTGCAAATTGGCTACAACCGCAGGATTTAGATAATCTGCACAGGTAAAAACGTTGCGCGGCACTGTCATGCCGCGCCTGTGTTAATTTTACCGCCTGTGTAGCAGTACGGCAGCCGAAATGCGAAACGGTGTTATACCACGCGGAAGAAAAAATCCTCTGCCGTTCCCCTTTTTCCACGCTTACGCGGTCTACCATCTGCACCCAAGCTACACCGCAAGGGAAACGGGTGTTCAAAGAGGGTAGAAACCGTAGGTGTCTACCCTTTTTGTTCCCGCGCCGGACGGCGCACGTTCCCCGCACGCCGCAGCGTGCGAAATCTCTCACCCAGAAATGGCGAACCTCTTCACCCGATGAAATCCTCCACCCGGTCTGCCGCCCTGTGCATCGCATGCTCCGCCTTATGCGCCGCGTGCTTGGCATTCCGCCGCATCGACGGATTGAGCATCGCGCCGGCCGCTACCATCGAAACCACCGCGCCTGCCATCGCTCCGGTTGCAATGCCGGAAACAAAAGGTGAAATTCGCATAAAAGATCTACCGCCTTTCATAAAGTTTATAGAATCAGTATGCCCGCTCGTCCCTCAAATTTTACACAGCAAAAAAATGCTTGTTTGGCACAATCGACTATTTACAATCGCATGTTCATATTATATAATATATCTAACAATCCGCCTTTAAGGTGCGGCCCGTGAGCCGCGCAAGGCAGAAAACAGTGCATACGCCGTCAGCCGTAAGACAAGGGGGACAGGTGTAGTATTTCGTGCGGCTTTCTGCTAATTGTTGTGGCGGAGAGTCATTTTTTTGCATTTTTGAAGGGAGGCGGCAGATTGACCGAACCGAAGATCATACTCGATCAGGATGGCATTCGCCGTGCACTGACCCGCATCGCGTTCGAAATCGTGGAAAAAAACAAGGGCGCGGAGCACCTGCTGCTCGCCGGTGTGAAAACACGCGGTATCTATCTGGCACAGCGCATTGCTGCCAAGCTGGGCGAGGTTGAAGGCACGGCACCTCCTGTGCTCGAGCTGGACGTTACGCCGTGGCGCGATGACGTGCCGCGCATGGACGCTCCTCTGCCCGATCTCGATCCGCGCATTGCAGGCGCGACCGTCATCATCGTGGACGATGTGCTGTACACCGGACGCACCGTGCGTGCCGCCATCGAAGCCATCTCTCACCGAGGACGCGCCGAGCGCATACAGCTGGCTGTGCTGGTCGACCGCGGTCACCGCGAACTGCCGCTGCGGCCGGATTATATCGGCAAAAACCTGCCTACCGCGCGTGATGAACGCGTTTTTGTCCGCCTGACCGAAGTGGACGGCGAAGACAGTGTAAACATACAAGCTCGCAATCCGTAAAACAACATCGCACCTGAGAAAGGAAGAACCGAATGTCTATCCAAACCTTAGTAGAAAAGATCAAGGAAAAGGGCAACCCGACCGTAGCCGGCCTGGACGCTCGACTGGAGTACATCCCGCAGCATATTTCGGGACGCAACATGATGCTGCACGGCGAAACGCTGCGTGCTGCCGCCGAGAGCGTCGTAGCCTTCAACTGCGGCCTGATCGACGCACTGTGCGACATTGTTCCGGCCGTAAAGCCGCAGGCTGCGTATTACGAGCTGCTCGGCTCCTACGGTGCGATGGCACTCAAGGAGACCATCGACTACGCACACGCCAAGGGCATGTACGTTATCGGCGATATCAAGCGCAACGACATCGGCGCTACCGCGACCGCTTACGCAGAGGCTTACCTCGGCAAGACCCGCGTCGGCGATACCGAGATCGCACCGTACGGCTGCGATTCGGTTACCGTAAACGGCTATCTCGGCACCGACGGCGTGGAGCCGTTCCTCAAGGAGTGCCGCAGCCGCGAGAAGAGCCTGTTCATGCTGGTAAAGACCTCCAACCCGTCCTCCGGCGAGCTCCAGAACCGCGACATGGAGGGCAAGCCGCTCTACGCCCGCATGGCGGAGATGGTAGCAAAGTGGGGCGAGGGTCTGGATACGCCGTGCGGCTACAACCAGATCGGTGCCGTAGTCGGCGCGACCTACCCGGAGGAGCAGAAGATCATCCGTGAGCTGCTGCCGAAGAGCTACTTTCTCGTACCGGGTTACGGCGCGCAGGGCGCAACCGCCAAGGACATCGCCAATGCGTTTAACGACGACGGTCTCGGCGCGATCGTAAACTCCTCCCGCGGCATCATGTGCGCATGGAAGAAAACCGGTAACAACGGCGAGGACTATAAGGAAGCTGCACGCGCAGAAGCCATCCGGATGCGCGACGACATCGTAAACGCAATCAAATAATATAAACCGCGCCATCGGCGCGCATTAAAATAGAATTTGCCTCGCAAATTCATAAAAACCTGGAGCACGTATCAAGGTTTTTATACAAGTACGGAGCAAAGTTTCGCTCGTCGGAACTTTGTGCAGTTCTGGACATATCCGCGCTTTCAGCGCGGTATGTCCCCTCGATTGAAACCGTGGTTTCAATCGAAGAATTAAGGAGCGTGTGGATATAGTGAAAAAAGCATACTTACTGCTGGCGGACGGCACTCTGTTCGAGGGTACCGCAGTCGGCTACGAAGGACAGAGCATCGGTGAGGTCGTATTCAACACCGGCATGGCAGGCTATCAGGAGGTTCTGACCGACCCGTCCTACTACGGTCAGGTCGTTACCATGACCTACCCGCTCGTCGGCAACTACGGCATCAACTTTGAGGATTATGAGTCCCGCAAAAGCTGGGTTTCCGGCTTTATCATGCGCGAGATGTGCGAATACCCGTCCAACTGGCGCTGCAAGGTAACGCTCGACGAGTACCTCAAGGCACAGAAGGTCGTTGGCCTTGCCGGCATCGATACCCGCCGACTGACCCGCAAGCTGCGCGGCGAAGGCGTTATGAACGGCGTTATTTACACCGAGGGCTTCGAGCCGGATGAGCAGACCATTGCGGAAATGAAGGCTTACGTTGTAAAGGATGCGGTTAAGACCGTAACCTGTGACGAGAATATCGTTTATCCCGCTGACGGTGAGACCAAGTACCGCATTGCCCTGTTCGATTACGGCGTAAAGTACAACATTGAGCGCGAACTGTGCAAGCGCGGCTGCGAAGTCACCGTTGTTCCGGCGTACACCAAGCCGGAGGACGTAGTCGGCAAGTACGACGGCGTGATGCTGTCCAACGGCCCCGGCGATCCGGCGGAGAACGTTGAGATCGTGGCAAACCTCAAGGAGCTGCTGAAGTCCGACATGCCGATCTTCGGCATCTGCCTCGGCCACCAGCTGCTGGCACTGGCTATCGACGCAAAGACCACCAAGCTGAAGTACGGCCACCGCGGTGTCAACCATCCGGTAAAGGACATCGACGCGGACCGCACCTACATCACCTCGCAGAACCACGGCTATGCCGTTGTAGGCGAGTCGGTTGACCCGCAGATTGCCCGCGTGCGCTATGTCAACCTGAACGACGGCACCGTTGAGGGCCTCGAGCACATCGACCGTCCGGTATTCACCGTTCAGTATCACCCGGAGGTATGCCCCGGCCCGATGGATACCTCGTATCTGTTTGATAAGTTCATCGAAAATATTGAAAAGTCGAAAGGAGGCGCTCAGTAATGCCGCTGCGCAAGGATATTCATAAGGTAATGGTACTGGGCTCCGGCCCGATCGTTATCGGTCAGGCTGCCGAGTTCGACTATGCAGGCACGCAGGCCTGCCGCGCACTGCGCGAGGAGGGTCTGGAGGTTGTTCTGGTAAACTCCAACCCGGCAACCATCATGACCGACAAGGCTATGGCGGACAAGGTTTACATCGAACCGATGACCGTCGAAGCCGTTCAGGAGATCATCAAAAAGGAGCGTCCGGACTCTCTGCTGCCCAACCTCGGCGGTCAGACCGGTCTGAACCTCGCCATGGAGCTGTGCGAGAACGGTTTCCTCGATAAAATGGGCGTAAAGCTGCTCGGCGCTAATCCGACCACCATCGCAAAGGCAGAGGACCGCCAGATGTTCAAGGACACCATGGAGAAGATCGGTGAGCCGATCATTGCCTCCAAGGTTGTTCACTCGGTCGAGGATGCGGTTGATTTCACCCGTGAGATCGGTCTGCCGGTCATCATCCGTCCGGCGTACACGCTCGGCGGCACCGGCGGCGGCATTGCCTACACCTGGGAGCAGCTGCGCGAAATTGCGGCCTCCGGCATCATGTACTCCCGCGTGGACGAGATTCTGGTCGAGAAGTGCATCGCAGGCTGGAAGGAAATCGAGTACGAGGTAATGCGCGACCACAAGGGCAACGCCATCACCATCTGTAACATGGAGAACGTTGACCCGGTCGGCGTACACACCGGCGACTCTGTCGTAGTTGCGCCGTCGCAGACCCTGTGCGACAAGGAATATCAGATGCTCCGTACCTCCGCGCTCAACATCATCACCGAGCTGGGCATCGAGGGCGGCTGCAACGTGCAGTACGCGCTCAATCCGGAATCCTTCGAGTACGCCGTAATCGAGGTAAACCCGCGTGTTTCCCGTTCCTCTGCACTGGCTTCCAAGGCAACCGGCTACCCGATTGCAAAGGTAACCGCAAAGATTGCAGTCGGCTATGGCCTGGATGAGATCTCCAACGCCGTTACCGGCAAGACCAAGGCATGCTTCGAGCCGACCCTCGACTACTGCGTTGTCAAGTTCCCGCGCTGGCCGTTTGACAAGTTCGTTTACGCGGACAACACCCTCGGCACCCAGATGAAGGCCACCGGTGAGGTTATGGCCATCGACAACAGCTTTGAGGGCGCACTGATGAAGGCCGTTCGCGGCTGTGAGATCAAGCTGGACAGCATGATTGCCCCGCACATCCAGAAGCAGTCTGACGCCGAGATTAAGAAGGGCGTGGCACGCACAGACGATCAGCGTCTGTTCCACATCTGCGAGGCTCTGCGCCGCGGCATCATGACCATTGAGGAGATTCACGACATCACCACGATGGACGTGTTCTTCCTGCATAAGTTCCAGAACATCATCGACATGGAGAAGGAGCTGGCTGCAGCTGACAAGATCGACTCCGATCTGTATCTCCGCGCCAAGAAGATGGGCTTCCTCGACAAGACCATCGAGCAGCTGTCCGGTAAGGACATTTCGGACGTTAAGCGTCTGCCGGTATACAAGATGGTTGATACCTGTGCCGCTGAGTTCGAGGCAGAGACCCCGTATTACTACTCCACCTACGATGAGGAGACCGAGGTTGCACCTCCGTCCGGCAAGAAGAAGATTCTGGTACTTGGCTCCGGTCCGATCCGTATCGGTCAGGGCATCGAGTTCGACTACTGCTCGGTTCACGCTGTCTGGGCGCTGCAGAAGCTGGGCTGCGAGACCGTTATCATCAACAACAACCCGGAGACTGTTTCCACTGACTTTGACACCGCAGACCGTCTGTACTTCGAGCCGCTGACGCCGGAGGACGTTACCGGTGTTGTTGAGGCAGAGAAGCCGGATTATGCAATCGTACAGTTCGGCGGTCAGACCGCCATCAACCTTGCGGCGCACCTTGAGAAGCTGGGCGTTCCGATCCTCGGCACGCCGGCATGGTCGATCGACGCCGCTGAGGACCGTGAAAAGTTCGACGTTATCCTCGAAAAGTGCGGTATCCCGCGTCCGGCAGGCCATACGGTTATGACCGAGGAAGAGGCGGTCAAGGCAGCCGACGAGCTTGGCTATCCGGTTCTCGTTCGTCCGTCCTACGTTCTGGGCGGTCAGGGCATGGAAATTGCCTACAAGGAAGCCGATGTCCGCGAGTTCATGCAGGTTATCACCCGCAACAAGGTTGAGAACCCGGTTCTGGTCGATAAGTACATGATGGGCCGCGAGATCGAGGTCGATGCCATCTGCGACGGCGACGACATCCTCATCCCGGGTATCATGGAGCACTTCGAGCGCGCAGGCGTTCACTCCGGCGACTCCATTTCCATCTATCCGTCCATCAACATCGAACAGAAGCACAAGGACACCCTCGTTAAGTATACCGAATCTCTGGCAAAGAACCTCGCTGTTCTCGGTCTGGTCAACATCCAGTTCGTGCTGTACAACGATCAGATTTACGTTATCGAGGTAAACCCGCGTTCGTCCCGTACCGTGCCGTACATCTCCAAGGTTACCGGCGTGCCGATGGTCGATCTGGCTACCCGCTGCATGTTCGGTGAAAAACTGAAGGACATGGGCTGCGGCACCGGTCTGCATCCGGAAAGCGACCACTATGCGGTCAAGGTTCCGGTATTCTCGTTCCAGAAGCTGCGCGATCTGGATACCCAGCTTGGTCCTGAGATGAAGTCCACCGGCGAGGTTCTGGGCGTTGCGAAGACCTTCCGTGAGGCACTGCTCAAGGGTCTGACCGGCGCAGGCTTCCAGATGAAGAAGAAGGGCGCTGTCCTGATCTCGGTCCGTGATTCGGACAAGCAGGAGGCTATCCGCATCGGTGAGCGCTTCGAAGCTCTCGGCTTTGATATTTACGCCACCAGCGGCACTGCGAACGTGCTCAACCGTCACATGGTCGCCACTAACGCCATCCGCAACGTGGACGAGCCCTCCCCGAACATCATCGACTTGATCGAGTCCGGCAAGATTGACTACGTTGTTGCTACCTCGGTCAAGGGCCGTCACCCGGAGCTTGGCTCGGTACACATCCGCCGTACCGCGGTAGAGCGTGCAATCCCGTGCCTGACCTCGATGGATACGGTTTCCGCGCTGCTGCGCTGCCTGGAAGGCGATATTAAGATTGAAAACTGCGAAATGGTTGATATCAACACCATCTGATTGCAGTGAAATAAAACAGAAACCCGAAGGGAGGAACTTCGTAAAGAAGTTTCTCCCTTCGGGTTTTGTAATCTGCCGGAATAGATGCGCCGTATGAACAGCATCCGGAAACGCGCAAAGGAAATGGAAAAATCCTTTCAGTCTCTTGTATAGCGTAAGAAAACAGAAACGATGCAGTCAATAAGACTGCACCGTTCCGAAAAATGTTAAATTGAGATGCAAAAGCTGTCTTGGTCATCTTCTTTGTGAATGATGTCCAAAATCGGCTGCTTTTAATTATGCTGTTGTACGAGAAAAATTAGTCCTCGTCGTCGATCTCCAGGTAATCCTCAAGATCCTTGAACAGTGCGGTCGGATCAACATCGTCCTCGAGAACGATCTGAAGCGGCTCGTTCAGGGACAGCAGGAACATACCGAGCAGGCTCTTTGCGTCTACCATACCGCTCTTGCCGTGAATCCAAATATCAAAACCGTAACGGGTTACGATCTTGTTGATCTTCTGAATGTCGTCCGTATTCTTTACACGGATACCTCTGGTCATAATAACTACCTCCTGAGATTGTACTTCGTGAAACCCTTTTATGTTAGTTTCATTATAGCATAAAACAGCAGAAAGAAAAGAGGTTTTTGTAGATTTTCTCATTTTTCAGCGTTTTTCGCTTAACATAAGCACAATTTCTCAGTTGTTTGGGCACTATTCACAGATTATATCCTCTGTGTTTGTGCACAGTGTCGAGTCTCTCGGTCGGATGATTCATGAGAAGCGACAAAAAACTGTGCAGAAAATCATATATTCTGTCAGGCAGAATTTTACTTGCTCAGTGAAGCAGCGTGATCCTGCTGTGACAGGCGGCCTTTCCCTGCGGTATGCCGCAACAGCACGGCGGCGATTACTGCGGTCAGCACTTCCGCGATGGGGAACGCCAGCCACACGCCGGCCGGCAGCAGGCGCGCGAACAGCCATGCCGCCGGCAGTACGAAGATCAGCTGACGCAGCAGCGACACGAGCAGCGACTGCACACCGCCCTCGGTGGCCTGGAACATGCCCTGTATGGCAATGTTTGCACCTGCGAACACAAAGCTGACCGCCAGCACGCGCAGACCGGTCACGCACAGGCCCATCGTGCCTGCGGACAGTGAGAAAATACCTGCCAGCGGCTGCGCCAGAATTTCTACAGCCGCAGTGCAGACCAGCATGAGAACACTGGTATACATCAGACCGCAGCGCACGCCCTCGCGGATGCGTTTCGCGTTTTGCATGCCGTAGCTGAACGACACAATCGGCGTAATCGCGTCACGCAGACCAAATGCCGCGAACAAAACAAACTGCTGAATTTTGTACACAATGCCATAAGCGGTGACATACGAACTGTCCAGACTGCCGAAAATCAGATTGACACAATAATTCATCACGCTCATCGCGCCCTGTGCTATGATGGCCGGTACGCCGATGGAGTAAATCTCGCCGACGATACTGCGGCGCAGGCACAGAGCCTTGCGGCTGAACGGCAGTTCCCTGTTCAACCGGAAATGGAACACGGCCGCCAGAGCCAGAGACGCAATCTGACCGAGCACGGTCGCCCATGCCGCACCTGCCACGCCCAGTTTCGGACAGCCGAGCAGACCGTAGATCATGATCGGGTCAAGCACGATGTTCGTCAGTGCGCCTGCCACCTGTGCGATTGTAGAATAAAGCGAACGGCCGGTCGCCTGCAGGGTTTTCTCAAACACCGAGAAAAACAGAATGCCGAACGATGCCATACAGCAGATGCGCAGGTACTGACTGCCCATCGCCAGAGCGGTCGGGTCGCTCGTCTGCGAGCCGATGTACGCACCCGCACCGAACGCGCCGAACAGCAGGCACACCGCATAAATAATCCCCATGAGCGTCAGCGCATTGCCTGCCGCTGCCCCCGCCTTCTCCCGGTCACCCTGACCGAGTGCGCGTGCGATGAGCGCATTTGCGCCGACACCGGTGCCGATGCCGACGGCGACCATCATCATCTGCACCGGAAACGCAAGTGTCAGCGCGTTGACCGCGATTTCACCGTTTTCCGCCATGTTTGCCACGAAATAGCTGTCCACAATGTTGTAGACCGCCTGCAGCATCATGGATAGTATCATCGGTGTGCCCATCTGCAGCATGAGCCGTCCTACCGGCGCGGTCGCCATTCGTTTTTCTGCCTTGTTCCGATCCATATCGAAACCTCCTGATTGGATTTTCGGAGTCTTTACGGAAAGCTGCCACAACCTGTCTTTTGCACAAAAGAAAAAGTGCGTAAATCCATCTGGATTTACGCACTTCTGCTACTCGACTGCTTTATTTTATCAGCGTTTTTCGCACTTGTCAAGCGGTTAGACCGGATACTTCCGAAAGATTCCGGGTGCAACGCCAACGTTCTTGCGGAAGCTGTGAATGAAATTCTCCTCGCTGTTGTAGCCGGTCGCGTAGGCGATTTCCTTGACCGACAATTCGGTGGAGGCCAGCATATACTTCGCCTTGTCGATGCGGCGCAGCACGATATACTCATATGGCGAATAGCCGGTCCGCGCCTTGAACTGCCGTGAGAAATGCGACGGACTCAGGCTGATGGCTGCTGCCGCGTCCTGCACGCCGATCGGCTCGAACAAATGCCGGTTCATATAGCGGATGGCCTGTGCAATACGGTCGCCGCCTGCGGTGCTCTCGGTGGTCTCATCCAGCAGGAGCAGACACAGCAGTCGGTGGATCAGCTGTGAGCACCGTGCCTCGCTCAACCGCGCGTCCTCGGCGCAGGCGCTCCGCAGAGAATCCAGCATTTGCGCAATCTCTGCCGGTGCGGCCGGCGAAAATGCCCTGCGGCCGCGTGCCTGCAGGATTTTCTGATAGAATGCGCGGGCATTCAGGCCGTTGAACAGCAGCCAGGTGAACTCCAGTCCGTCCGAGGCGGCATAGCTGTATGGCTCACGGCAGTCGAACAGCACGATCTGTCCGGCTCCGGCGATGGCAGGCGTACCGTTCAGCGTCAGCTCCATTGCGCCATCATGCACAAAAAACAGCATGATATTTTGGTTGTGGTCACCCTGCAGGGCGATTTCCGACCGGTGATTGAAGGAATACCGGCTGCTGCAAAAATAATGCCCGAGCCGCGTCGGGTAATAAAAAAGCTCCTTTGCAAGCGAAGACGGCGTGAAAAAGTACCGTTCCGAGGTCTGATGGACACCTAATTCGGGAATCAGCATAGCGGTCACTCTCCTTGTCTCTATCCTACCAGAAGTATCCGTTTGATGCAATAGCGAATAGCAGGATTTCGCAGGTTTAGGGTAATTTGTATCATTGGCAAGACGGCAGAAACGCTTTATAATAGAGCCATCAAACAGGGAAGCCACCCTTGATATGGCAAACAGACAAGGAGGATCATTCTTATGAAAATCGCATTTGACGTTGACGTTCTTGCCAAGCAGATGTCCATCAACGATTATGTTCACAAGGTAGCTGACTGGGGCTACAAGTACATCGAGCAGTCCCCGCATCCGCGCATCAACCCGTTCTACAAGCACCCGCTGTTCTCTAAGGAGTGCCAGCAGGAGTACAAGCAGGCTCTCAAGGAGACCGGTGTAGAGATTTCCTCTTTCATCGTTGTTTACCGCTGGTCCGGCCCGACCGAGGAGCAGCGCCAGCACGCAGTTGCAAACTGGAAGCGCATGATTGAGATCGCGGTTGACATGGGCGTACCGGTCATCAACACCGAGTTCTCCGGCGACCCGAACCAGCAGGAGATCTGCAACGGCATGTTCTTCAAGTCTATGGAGGAGCTTCTCCCGATCATCGAGCGTGAGGGCATCCGCGTAGAGTGCCAGTCTCATCCGTATGACTTCGTAGAGCTGAACGACGAGGCCTGCGACATCGTTAAGTCCTTCCGTTCCAAGAACCTGGGCTACGTTTACTCCGCATCCCACGGCTTCTTCTACGATCAGGGCAAGGGCGACGTTCGCCACATGCTGAAGTACGCCGGCGATGAACTGACCCACGTTCTTCTGGCTGACACCTGGAACCAGACCAAGGACTGCCGCTACATCGTAAATCCGCCTTGGCTGAACCAGCACGGCCGTGCTGACTACACCATCCATCAGCACACCGCTATGGGTGAAGGCGAGGTTGATTTCGACGGTATCTTCGAGACCCTGCGTGAGATGGACTTCGCGAACAAGCAGCTGAAGCCGGACGCACCGAAGGTTGGCGGCGACAATATCATCTGCGTATCCTACTTCGGCTTCCCGGAGAAGATGGATCAGCAGGCTCCGGAGGCACTCGACCGCATCAAGCACGAGCTGCTGTAAAGAATACTTCCTGAATACACAAAAGGACTTGGGTTTTCACTCAAGTCCTTTTTCATTCGGCAGATAAAAACGGACAAACCGCTTTGGTTTGTCCGTTATATTTTTATTCTCCGCAGCCGGGACAGTCGGAACAGTCGCCGCACTCGATACCTTCTGCGGCCTTACGGTCCTCATAGGCGCGTAGCGTGCCTTCGGTTATGTGGCTGAGAGCCGCCAGCCGCTCGTTTACCATATCCCACAGGCACATCGGCAAATGGTCGCGGTGCCCGCGGTGGATAGTCACGCACTCGAAGCAGTTGCCGTGATGGCGGCACGCCTCCTTACACGGGCAGTGATCACCGGATTCGCGCACCTGACGCAGAAATTCCAGCTTGATCTTGAGCGCTTCTTCCTTCTTGCCCTCGCGGTCAAGGTCGTTCTGCAGGATGGCCAGCTCGTTTCCGTCTATTTTCATAAGTATCGCTCCTCTATATATTGCACTGTATTGCATTTCCATCATAGCAGAGTTTTGACAGTTTCGTCAAAGCAACTTTATCCAAAACCGTGTTTTCGTGCAGTTATACAGATTTTCAACACTCATTTTATCTATTTTGCTATTGACAAAAAGGACAAAATAAAGCCCTCATTCACAGACACATGAACGAGGGCTTTTACTTCCAAATCTCCATAGATCCTCTTTTCCCGACAGGATATTTCCCATCGCATTTGGATTGGTATTCGGTTGTTTTTTCGGCATCTTTCGATCTTACGTTCGCGGAACCGCCCGGCTAAGGTTCGTTTACTGCACAAACTACATAGTCCGTTTGGTTGCCTTTCCTACATTCGGGAACTCTATTTCCAGTGGGTGATGCGTCACTGCTCGGCGGAAGATGTGATACAGCCTGCCTTGTCGAACCGGATTTTACTCGGACTTTGATATTATCTCGTTCCGATGCGGTATGTCTATGCTGCAGATACTCATCAGTATGCCCATCGGCGGGTGCAGCATCCGGCAGGTATCGTAAGATACTTCGTTTTGTTCGCCGGCGCATCAAATATCAGGGTTCTGTCATGTATGAACCTTACTTTCCTGCTGCCTCGATCCGCTTGACTGTCTTAGTATGCCATGTACGGATAGTTAAATTCACGAGGATAGCTTCCCCAAAGTTACCGTTGTTGTTACCTTTGCTTAGAAGCCGATCGCGCTTTTCAGGCGGTTCAAATTGTGGAATTGGAACTCGCTCATTTTTTCAGCTATCACCTTGATCGTTTCGGTCACAGCGCCGCGGCGAGTCCCGCGAACTGGTAAGATGCCTCTTCTGATACCATTGGACTCACCTCTTTCGTGGGTATCAAACCGGATTGACATCCTTCAGATTAGATGAAGGTTTGCGCCTTTTGGAGTAAAACCCCTGTTTTACTTTGCCTTTGGTGTTTGCCTTTATCTTTTCTGTGTCATTATAATATCATTAATATTGCACAACGTCAAGCGTTTTTTACGACTTTTTAGGCTGCATATTGCACAACAAAAAGCCGTTCATTTCGGTGATTTGGCTCTTTTCTCCAAGTGTGGAATTTGGTATAATGAAAGTGTTAGGGCTTGCGAAGCGAGCGGAATCTGCGCTGACGCCGCGCGGGCGCGGCACGGGTATGTCGCGCAACTCGTTGATCTGGATATAACGGATGACACCTCCGAGTTACAATTATCAGTAATCTTTGCCGTAGGGTGCAACGTCCTCGGCACACCGTTACTTTCTGAACTGCACCATCTGCATCGTAGGGGCGGTCATTGGCCGTCCACGCAACGTGAGGACATTACTTAAGGCAACACCGCAAAATTTATTTGCAAATCGCTCTTGTTGGGTTATGCGGTATTGTCTTAACTCCCACTTGGTAGGAGCTCTTCACTCTAATTTCTAATCACTAACTACTAATCCCCAAAGGAGGCTATTGCAGTGGAAAACTTTAGCTTTTATATGCCGACACGCTTATTTTTCGGTGCCGGATCGGTCAAGCGTCTGGCCAAGGCACGTCTGCCGCAGGGCACGGGTCTGATCATCACCGGCGGCACCTCCACCACCAAACTGGGTTATGTGGCCAAGGTGGCGGATACGCTGGCGGAAGCCGGTCACCCGACCATGGTATACAACAAGGTACAGCCGAACCCGACGATCGAGGGCGTACGCGAGTGCGCTGCGCTCTGCCGTGAGCAGAACATTGCATTTGTTGTCGGTCTCGGCGGCGGCTCGTCCATCGACACGGCCAAGGCGGTTGCCATTATGGCGACCAACGACGGCGACTGGTGGGACTACATTCACGGCGGCACGGGCGGCGGCAAGCGCATGGCCAATGCCGGACTGCCGATTGTTGCCATTCCAACGACCGCAGGCACGGGCACGGAGGCCGACCCGTTCACGGTTATTACCAACGGCGAGGAAAAGATCGGCGGCGGCGGCGAGAAGTGCTTCCCGACCATTTCGATCGTCGATCCGGACTTTATGATGACCGTTCCGCCGCATCTGACGGCATACCAGGGCTTTGACGCATTCTTCCATGCGGCCGAAGGCTATCTGGCTAAGACTGCAAGCCCGATGAGCGACATGTTCGCGCTGCAGGCAATTACGCTGATTGGCAAATCGCTGGCAACGGCTGTTAAGAACGGCGGCAACGCCGATGCACGCGCGGATGTGGCACTGGCAAACACGCTGGCAGGTTTTGTCGAAACGCTGTCGAGCTGCAGCGGCGAGCACGCCATCGAGCATGCGCTGAGCGCATTCCATCCCGATCTGCCGCACGGCGCGGGTCTGATCATGCTGTCCAAGGCATACTGGAGCCGCTTCAAGGACACCTCGGCTGACCGCCTGCAGGCCATTGCACACGCACTCGGACGTGCGGACGGCGATTTTCTCGCTGCGCTGGCTGAGCTGCAGCAGGCGTGCGGCGTGGACAAGCTGCGCCTGTCCGACTACGGTGTAAAGCCGGAGGATGCAGGCGAACTCGCTGACAACGCAGCAAGCACCATGGGCGCTCTGTTCCGTGTCGATCCGCGCACGCTGTCCCGCGAGGAGATTATGGACATCATCACCGAAAGCATTTAAGCGAATACGCTGAGAGCGGACCGATTGGTCCGCTCTTTTTTCGATAACGGCAGTTGCTAACACATTTTCGCGCGATAGCGCTGACTTTTTGACTTTGGGAGGGAGAAAGTTTCAACCAACGGGCGGAACTTTCGGACGACTTTGTGTCGTTTGCGTTACATCTGTGTTACACTGCTTGTATTGCCGCCAGATCATGCTATAATAGTCACAGAGTATGATATACGTCATACATCTATTAGCTTGCGGCTCTGCCGCAGACAAGGAGGTACACTCTATGAAATTTCAACAGGTAATGGCATTTTTCCTCACCGGTGCAGTGGCACTCTCCATGAGCACCACCGCGCTCGCTGCCGACCTTCCGGATAACGTTGATACCACCGTATCCACCACCCAGACCGCCGACGAGCAGGAAAACAACCTTTACACCAGGAACGACAAGGACCTGACCGATGCCGAGTTCGAGCAAAAATACGAGCTGCCGGAGAACTCGTGGTTCACGCCCGCAGTCCGCTATGTGATTGAGAACAACATCATGCTGCCGGCGGGTCATATCGACGGTAAAGAATTTTTTCCGTGGTTCAATCCGGCGGAGAACCGTTATGCGGTTGCCAACGCGATTTACAACAGCGCAAAGCTCATTGACCCGGAACTGACCGCATCCTATGCGGGCATGGCCATCAAGGAAGCACCTGACTACAACCAGATTTATGAATCTGATCGTCCCGGCATGACATTCTGCTTTGAATCCGGCATTATGACCGGTGACAGTCAGCACTACCTGCGTCCCTATGACTCCATCTCCCGTCAGGAGTTCGCGGCAGTGCTGCAGCGCTACATCACGCTGCTCGAAAAAGCCGGAAAGATTACGGTTTCGACTGATACGAGTGCGAATACCGCGTTTACCGATGCTTCTTCGATCGCTCCGTGGGCGAAGGATGCCGTTGCGTTCTGTCAGACCAACAAGCTGATGAACGGCGACAATCACGGCGCATTCAATCCCAAGGGACAGATTAAGTCGGTTGAGCTGGCACAGGTGCTGTACAACCTGTCTCAGCAGATCAAATAATGTGCAAAACCACCTGTTATCACTGATAACAGGTGGTTTTTCTATGTCTTTGGGGCGTCAATTTCACGTCACAGTTTTCAGTCAAAACGCGAATTATCAAAATACGGTTTATCTGCTATAATGCAGATACCGAGAGACAGCTTCCGCGAAAGAGGTAACAGCTCATGAAAAAACGCATTGCATTCCTGCTGATCGTTCCGCTGCTGTGCGTGCTGGCTGCAAGTCTGAACATCAGCTATATGCCGACCGGCGGCCTGCTTTTTGTCAGCAGCACGCCGGACGATGAACTCACTGTCTGGCAGAAAACCATGCCTGACGGCACCAAAATCGCCGTTTATAACAGCGAAACCTCCATCGTATATGCGAAATACCACGGTTTGGCATACACCATCACCGAGATTCAGAAACCTGTGGACGGGCATTGGCTGCCGGAGTCCATTAAAGTCTACCGCGGTTCGTACACCTCTCCCGACAACACATAAGAGAACAGCCTCAGAGCGTGATTTTTGCACGCCTCTGAGGCTGTTTTATTTCATTCCATGATGGAAAATTCAATTTCTTCGGCGGTATAGCCGTCCTCGATGATAGTCGGTGCGCGGAACAGGTCATCCTCGAGCGTATGCGGCAAATGCGCCAGACACAGGTGCAGCACACTGCCGCCGCCCTCTCTCTGTGTGAGCAGCAGCCGTCCGCCGTGCGCCTGCGCAATTTGACCCACGAGCGGCAGACCAAGACCAAGCGGTGTGCCGCCGCGCACGAGCTCCCGGTAATCGTCCATCGAGGTGGTGCGCCGCCAACCGGAAAGCAGGTCATCGAACTTCGCAGGGTCCAGTCCCGGACCGGTATCGGCAACCGCAATCGTCACAAAATCCCGCGTATCGGTCAGCGAAACCGTGATTTCGCCGTCCTCCGGTGTTGCGCGCAGCGCGTTTGTCAGCAGGTTATAGATTGCCGTACGCACCAGTCTCACGTCAATGAGCGCGTCTGCATGCTCCGGCACCTGTACGATGAATTTTGCACTGCCCGCAGGCGCATGCGTCTCAGCCTGCTGCACGGCATCGCGGCAGAGCGCTGACAGGTCGCAGCGCCGCAGAGAAAGCTGCTCGGTCAGCAGCGGGTCGTGCAGTAAATCCGAGTGCGTCAGCAGCCGATACAGTCGCATGCACTGCCGCCGCAGTCCGTCTGCCAGTGCAGGATCCTCCACCTGCTCGGCCTCGGCCATCAAAGCGCCCAGATAACGCGAGCTTTTGTCCTGAATGACCCGCAGGCTGCCGTCATAGGCGGCACGGTCGCGCCGCAGATACGCCAGCAGTGCACCGCCGCGGTGCGGGATCATTTCGACCGTGTAGACCGTTCCGTCGATGTCCTCCTCTGCGGTGCAGGCAGACTGTGTATTTATGCACCGGAGCAGTATATTCCGCGTGCTGCCGCTCAGGAACGGATCCAGCTCCTCCATCGGGTGCAGACCGGAAAGCTGCTGTGCCGCGTCGCTGCACCGCTCGATACGCAGCGTATCGCTCACCGCGAACAGCGCCGCATGCCGCAGCTCGGTGCGCAGCAGCAGCTCGCGGACTGCGTTGCCGTCCAGCTGCGAAAAAAATGCGTCTTCCATCATTATCCTCCCAAAACACCGTGTAATTTTACCTTTGTACTGTGGGAAAGCTGCTGTCATTCTCGATCGTGTTTTCCTGCGTCCGGTATATGCTGCGCGGTATTTGGCATACTAATCTCTGTCTTCGCGGATGTGAAAAAACAGCACGGCGCGCGCTGTGCTTTTCTCATCCCGAAAATCGGGGGATTATACAAACCGAATCCCCATATTTTGTACGATGTGTTTATTATACCACTGCCGCTACTGTCATTGCAAAGAAAATTATACAAAAATACCGGTCGGAATGACAAAAAAATCACAAATATTACACCTTGCGGCAAACTGCGCATTTAGTGTATAATAAAAACATCAACAGAGAACTTCATCAAAACATTTAGGAGGAACACTGTAAAATGGGTATCAAAGTAGGTATCAATGGTTTTGGCCGTATCGGCCGTATGGTTTTCCGCGCTGGTCTGAAGAACCCGAACATCGAGTTCGTAGCGGTAAACGATCCGTTCATGACTCCGGACTACATGGCATACATGCTCAAGTATGACACCATGCACGGTCGTTACGACGGCACCATCGAGTATGATGACAACTCCATCACCGTTGATGGCAAGAAGGTTCTGTTCTTTGCAGAGATGGACCCGAAGAACATTCCGTGGGGCAAGGTTGGCGCTGACTACGTTGTAGAGTCTACCGGCGTATTCCTGACCAAGGAGAAGGCACAGGCTCACATCGACGGCGGTGCTAAGAAGGTTATCATGTCTGCTCCGTCCAAGGACGACACCCCGATGTTCGTAATGGGCGTTAACCAGAACACTTACACCAAGGATATGACCTTCGTATCCAACGCATCCTGCACCACCAACTGCCTGGCTCCGATCGCTAAGGTACTGGACGAGGCATTCGGCATCACCGAGGGCCTGATGACCACCGTACACTCTGCAACCGGCACCCAGAAGGTTGTTGACGGCCCGTCCAAGAAGGACTGGCGCGGCGGCCGTGCTGCTTGCGGCAACATCATCCCGTCCACCACTGGCGCTGCAAAGGCTGTAGGCAAGGTTTATCCGAAGCTGAACGGCAAGCTGACCGGTATCTCCATGCGTGTACCGACCCTGGACGTTTCCGTTGTTGACCTGACTGCTAACCTGGCTAAGCCGGCTACCAAGGAAGACATCTGCGCTGCTATGAAGGCTGCTTCCGAGAAGCCGCTGTCTGAGGGCGGCCTGAAGGGCGTTCTGGGTTACACCGAGGATGCTGTTGTATCTTCTGACTTCCTGGGCGACGAGCGCACCTCCATTTTCGACGCTAACGCTGGCGTTTACCTGACCGACACCTTCGTAAAGGTTGTTTCCTGGTACGACAACGAGTGGGGCTACTCCAACAAGCTGCTGATGCTCATCGAGCACATGGCAGAGGTTGACAACAAGTAATTGCTGCCCACCGGCGTATAAAATGTTTTCAAAAAGCTCTTGTTCTTCGGAACAAGAGCTTTTTTCTTTCTCTCCGGCTTGACGGCACAGGCATATCATGCTATACTTAGTTCAAATTTAGACTATCTATTTTTGAAGCAGGTGATATACATGAATCCCTATATGGAATTTACGCACAAGACCGATCTGGCATACAGCGCAATGTGCCGACCGCTGTGCCGCGAACTCAAGCTGACACAGACGGCGTTTGACATCCTGCTGTTCCTTGCCAACAACCCCGGCCATGACACCGCCAGCGACATCGTGGAGCTGCGCCGGATCAAGGCGAACCTCGTATCAGTCAACGTCAACCGGCTGGTCGAGGAGGGCTATCTGCGCCGCGAGAGCATCCCCGGCGACCGCCGCAAGACCCGTCTGATATGTACCGACAAGGCGCTTCCCATCATCGACCGCGGCCGCGCATTGCAGGCGCAGTTCATCGACCGTCTGCTCTCCGGCATGAGTGATGAACAGCGGCAGGCGTTTGGCGATGCCGTCGGTGTCATCGACCGCAATCTCGACCAGCTCTTGCAGGAGGTGCGCTGATATGACGATGCTTTTCACCGTGCTCGTCACGTTTTTCGCCGGCATGGGCGCTGGCCTCGGCACCGGCTTCGCGGGCATGAGCGCCGCCGCCGTTATCAGCCCCATTCTCATCACCTTTCTGCACATGGACCCGTATATGGCGGTCGGCATCGCGCTCTCGTCTGACGTACTGGCGAGCGCCGTTTCGGCCTATACCTACGGCAAAAACAAAAATCTGGATGTCAAAAACGGCCTGCTGATAATGCTCAGCGTGCTTGTATTCACCGTGGTCGGCAGCTATATCGCCAGCCTGCTCCCCTCGCGAACGATGGGCAGCTTCTCGGTGTTTATGACGTTCCTGCTCGGCGTGAAGTTCATCGTCCGTCCGGTCATGACCACCAAAGAGGCGATGATGAACGTGTCCGCACGCAAACGAGCTGTGCAGTCCATTGTCTGCGGCGTGCTGATCGGGTTTATCTGCGGCTTCATCGGCGCGGGCGGCGGCATGATGATGCTGCTCATCCTGACCTCGGTGCTCGGCTACGAGCTGAAAACCGCCGTCGGCACCAGCGTGTTCATTATGACGTTCACAGCGCTCACAGGCGCGGCCTCGCACTTCGCCATTGGCGGAATGCCTGACCCGCTGATCTGGGCTCTGTGCGTGATCTTCACGCTCGTGTGGGCACGCATCGCTGCCGTGTTCGCCAATAAGGCCAGCCCGAAAACGCTCAACCGCGCCACCGGCGTGATTCTTGTCGTGCTCGGCCTTGCTGTTATGTTATTCTCCAAAATCGCATAAACAAACCCCTTTCCGCTCTGTCGGAAAGGGGTTTTTCAGTTGAAAATTGAGAATATGGATATTTTTTTACCTGAACACAAATTGGTGCTGGAACATGATGGGTACTATTATCACAGCAGTCTGGCGGCCAGAGAGAGGGCAGAACGGAAAGACCGCGCCCTGCGAGAGGCGGGATATCAGGTGCTACGAATCTGTGACAGCCGGGAGCTGGCTGAGCCGGTTGTATTGCAGAAGACGAAAATTCTGTATCGGCTTGATGAGCAGGATAGGCATCTTGACCAAATGATCGCCTCTGTATTTTGCTATCTTGATTTGCAGCCGCTCGATTTTCATCACCGGCGGGATCAATATGCAATTAATCAAATGTATTTTCATGAGCGAAAGAAACGCACTCTGGCGGTAGAATATCCTGCAATCGCGTTGGAGTGGAGCACCCGCAACGCCGACAAGCCTGATACTGTATTCGGCGGTTCACCTCGAAAAGTTTGGTGGCACTGTCCAAAATGTCAGCAGGAGTATCAAGCAACGATCGCTAACAGGACCAAGCGCCGTTCCAACTGTCCGTTCTGTGCCAATCTTCAGGCGTATGAAAAAAACTGCCTGGCAGTGCTCCGGCCGGAAATTGCCGCGGAGTGGCATTCTGCGTTAAATTCCCCTCTGACACCTTATGATGTAGTGCCCGGCTCTGAAAAAAAGTATACTGGATCTGTTCGGAAGGACATGTTTGGAAAGCAGCCATCTGTTCCCGCACCAATTCCCGAAAAAGCAGATGCCCCATCTGTCATCCGAGAACTGGGACGCGATGCGGCTTGGTGAGGCCGTCGGAGCCTGCGCTTATTTGAATCTGGCACTCCACAAAGAATTTGCCGCTTTGGCCCAGTGAGATAGCAGGGCAATCCAATAAGAAATTTGGGTGGAAATGTGAAAAGGCCATGAGTGGCAATGCGAGAAGGGACATGTCTGACAGAGTTCCATCAGCAAGCGGATTCGCGGGGATGGCTGTCCATATTGTTCCGGTCGGCGTCCAAGCAGAGCGTATTGTCTGCAAGCCTGCTACCCTGCCCTTGCTCCTATCCATACAGAGAAATTGAACATTCAATAAAGAACGTGCGTTCTTTTTAGTGCAAATCATGCTGCATTTTCGTATTTTCCTCAGAATCAATCCATATACTATGTTATTTTATGCGCTCGCTTCTCAACGGCAGTTCTCCCTCAAATCTGCGGCTGCACCTGCAGGAACTCCTCTGTTCCCTGTTCTCCGGTTTGCATTTTTGCCGGTTTCGTGGTATATTTTAATATATGCCGTATGACTTTGTAATCGGTCATGCGCGTCAATCTGCGAACACATCATACAAAGGTAGGGAGCAAAGATGAACGGACCTACATTACAAGTGTAGATGCTCGGGCAGTTTACCCTTCGATACGGCGACCGCACCATTTCCGACAGCGACGACCGTTCCCGCCGGGTATGGTCACTGTTGGCCTATATGATATATAACCACGGCCGCTCGTTCGCCCAGGAGGAGCTGATCCATCTATACTGGAGCAACGGCGAAAAAAGCGCGGATCCCGGAAATGCGCTCAAATCAATCTTCCACCGCATTCGTATCGCGCTGGACAAACTGCAGCCGGGACTTGGCCGCCTGCTCATCCGCCGCAAAGCAGGACGATACTTCTGGAACAACGTTATACCGCTTTCCCTCGATATTGAGGACTTCGAGGCGCATTTTCATGCCGCCGAAGCCGCCGGAGATGACGATGTCCGTCTGGCAGAGTATCAGGCTGCACTGGCACTGTATGCCGGCGATCCGCTGCCGCGCATGACCGATGAAATCTGGACCATTCCAATCGTGGCCTACTATCACAGCCTGTACACCCGTACGGCAGCCGGGGCGATCGAACTGCTTGAAAAGCAGGAACGCACCGCCGAAGCCGTTGCGCTGTGCCATCAGGCGATTCATATTGAGCCGTATCAGGAGGACCTGTATGAGCACCTCATGCGTGGTCTGCTCCGCACCGGCGATATGAAGGGCACTATGTCGGTCTACGAGGAAATGAGCGAGCTGCTGTTTGCGCATTTCGGCGTTATGCCGTCCGAGACGCTGCGCACACTGTATCGTCAGGCAACACGCACCGTAAACGACCGCACACTGACTATGGACGAGGTTTGCTCTCAGCTTGCGGAGCCTGCGCCGCACAGCGGCGCCATGGTATGCGAATACGACTTTTTCAAGATTCTGTACCGTTCCGAAGCCCGTTCGATCGCGCGAAACGGCCATTCAGCGAATATCTGCCTGCTGTCGGTCTCCGGCAAGGACGGCGAAATGCTTGCACGCCGCAGTCTGGACCCCGCAATGAACAATCTGCAAGTGCTTGTCCAGAACAATCTGCGCCGCGGCGATGTGATTGCTCGATGCAGCATTTCGCAGTATATCATCCTGCTGCCGCAGGCGAATTACGAAAACAGCCGCATGGTTGCCGACCGACTGGTAAGCGCGTTTTACCGTCGGTATCCGCACTCGCCCGCACGGCTCCGCTATACGGTGCAGCCGCTGACGTAATCGGACTTTCAAAAAACTGCGTGCCGTCTATCCCGCGCACAATAAAGGAGATAAACATGGGTAAACAAAGCTGGAAGCCCGGCAACATGCTCAATCCCGTTCCGGCGGTGATGGTCAGCGTTGCCGATGAAGCGCACCGTCCCAACATCATCACGGTAGCGTGGGCCGGTACGATCTGCACCAACCCGCCGATGGTGTCGATCTCGGTCCGTCCGTCACGGTATTCTTACGATATTATCGAGAAAACCGGTGAATTTGTCATCAATCTCACCACCGAAAAGCTGGCGCGCGCGTGCGACTACTGCGGCGTTGTCAGCGGCCGTGGTGTGGATAAATTTGCGAAAACCGGTCTGACACCCATGCCGGTCGAGCATGTCAGCGCACCCGCTATCGCGGAAAGCCCAGTCAACATCGCCTGCCGCGTCACCGAGAGCCGCGCACTCGGCAGCCATACCATGTTCATTGCCGAGGTGGTCGGCGTGACGGTTGATGACGAATATCTGGACGAAAACGACCGGTTTCATATCAACGATGCGAACCTGATTATGTACTCCCACGGCGAGTATTTTGCGCTCGGCAAGTATCTCGGCAAGTTCGGATACAGCGTGCAGAAGAAGAAAAAGAAGAAGAAGTAAGGCGTTTTCAACTGCATACTATTGGCTGAAATATTAAATCGAAATTTGACAAAGGAGTGTGATTATATGGGTAAAGCGATTTTGGCAGCAATCGTTACATTGATTGTTGGTTATTTAGGTACGGTCGTAGGACTTGAACTTTTAGGTAATTGGTGTGAGTTTGGATTGCTCATTGCTATTGCAGTAATGGGTGCTTTTATCATCTACTTCAATGACAAGAAGTGAGACAACTTCCAGTTTTCCGCACTATGCACCCCATAACAACGTAAAACCGGCATCTTTGAAGTGACCCCAAAAAGTTAGACAATATTTTGAAGTAAA
>NZ_JAQCWA010000016.1:11958-59719 GCF_027684505.1 Butyricicoccus sp. AF18-9LB | reverse complement strand
TAAGGCAGCTACCGTTGAGGGCAAGCTGACCAGCTTCAAGGACACCTCCAAGGTAAGCATTGACGGCACTTCTTACGACATTGCTATGCTGGAAGGCACTGATGTTGATTCTGATTTCGAGAATACTTTCAAGGATCAGATTGGCGAGACCTACACCCTGTACACCATCGGCGGTATTGTTTACGCTGCTAAGCAGACCTCTGAGGGCACCAAGAATTATGCAATCGTAGAGGACACCAATGGCTCTCAGACTATTGACTCTGGCTTCGATCCGCTGGAAGTTAAGATTCTGAAGGCTGACGGTTCCGAAGGCAAGTTCGTTGTTCATAAGGACTCCACTTCTCAGGGTACTACCAAGCTGAAGACTTCCGATGTTAAGACCGGTGTTCTGATCAAGTATTCGAATGTTTCCGATAACAAGATCAAGATCACCGAGGTTCAGGGTTCTACGGCTCTGAATAAGGACACCACCGTATATGTTAAGGACACTAAGTCCTTCAACAACAAGGTTGCTGCTTCTGATGCTGTTGTATTCGTAAATAAGACCAATGCTTATGGTAAGCCGGGTGATTTCTACGCATACACCATCCGCAACCTGAACGATATCAAGGCTAAGTCTGGTGCAGCTGTTGCTTCCATTCTGGACGACAACAAGGTTGTTGCAGCTTATGTTGAGCTGACCACCAAGCCGTCCGGTTCTACCGCAGACACTGTTTACGGTATCGTATCTAAGGAAAACGGCACTGTTAAGGATGGCGACACCACCTACACCTCCTACACTGTTGATGTTGATACTAACACCCAGAAGACCGTTCTGATCGAGGGTGACAGCGACACCACTCTGAAGGAAGGCTATCTGGTAAGCTTCGATGAGGCTTCTGATAAGGTATACTCTGCATCTGATATCACTATCTACCTGAAGAACGAGAATACTGACTACCACAAGCCGAGCACCATGGCTGCTATCGACGAGTACGATGAAAAGGGTCAGATCGTATCTTACTGGGATAAGACCAATGATATCGGCGACAAGGCTAAGCTGATCACCAAGGCGGTTGACGATGATGTTAAGATCATCTACGTAAGTGCTGAGGATGATAAGGCTGCTGATAACAACGGCGCAATCGAGTATGATGGCGTTAAGTAATCTTCGTTGACGTTGACGGCG
The DNA here is from genome assembly GCF_027684505.1 of Butyricicoccus sp. AF18-9LB. Lineage (NCBI taxonomy): Bacteria > Bacillati > Bacillota > Clostridia > Eubacteriales > Butyricicoccaceae > Butyricicoccus > Butyricicoccus sp. AF18-9LB. The sequence continues at coordinate 58,551 of NZ_JAQCWA010000016.1, read as the reverse complement.
ACATCACCAAGTAATCTCCGAATCCCGCGATTCGATTTTACGTAAAGGAACCCCCGAGGAAAATCTCCTCGGGGGTTTTCTTATCCCCTCACCCACCAGCGGTCTGCCGCCGCTCTGCACCGTGCCGCAGGCCGCCCTTATTCCCTTATCGCGCCCCAACCGCAAGCCGCTGTGCGCCGTTCTGACGCCCTTGCGCCCTATTCCTCATCCGCCTGTAAAAGCGCACAAAAAAGCCGCCCGGAAAACCGGGCGGCTTGCATTTTTGAGAAATTACTTGAGCTGTACGCGCTCACGAATCGAATCGGTTACGGAAAGCTGTACGCTCTGTGCGGAGTAGCCGGTGCACGCCACCTGCGCCACATAGCTGCCGCGCTTGAGGCTGAACGACGCCGTGCCGTCCGTGCCGGTGGTGATGCTCTTGCCGCCAACCGTGACAACCGCACCGGACAGCGGTGCGCCGTACGCGTTGGTGACAACCAGCTGTACATTCTCGAGAATCTCGCCGGTCAGCTTGACCGTGCGGCCTGCAGAGATTTTGACCGTCTGCGTAACCGCCGCGGTAAAGCGCGAATGCGTTGCCGTTACAACGTACGAGCCGCGCTTGACATAAACGGTTGCCGTGCCGTCCGAGCCGGTGGTCAGCGTCTGCGCTGCCGTGCCGCTCTCCGCGTCCGAAGGCGTGAAGGTGACGGACGCACCCGAAATCGGTAGACCGAGATCATCTACCACGGAAGCCGTCAGCGCGTAAGTGGTAACGTAGTTGACACGCAGCGTCGGGCTTTGACCCTTACTCATCACAAAAACGAAATCCGCGTAGGATGCGCCGCTCTTGCCGAATTCCGCAACCGCAGACTTGTTGATCGTGACCTTGCTGCCCTCGATCTTGTACTGCCAGTTCTCCTCGAGCGTCTTGCCGTTCGAGCGGATATTCTTGAGCTTTGCACCGTCTACCATGTTAAGCGTTACCACCAGATCGGCGTATCCGCCGGACGAGGTGTTCGCGTCAAAATCAACCGTGCCCGGAACCACTTCGTTTACCGGCGCGGTATCTACCACGCTCAGCGAGCAGGTAAAGGACGAACCCTGATTGGGTACGAATGTAACCGTATAAGTGCCCTTGCTCTTCTTGGCAAGCGTCTCCTTGAGCAGACGAATCGTGCCGTTGGTTGCATTATAGGTGTAATCCGTGCCGCGCTCGAGCACCGTACTGCCGATTTTGACGGAATCCAGACGCGTGCCCGCCGGAAGAACGACGTTTACCGTCTGATCGGCATAGTTTGCGGACTGCTCGTACTTATCAAAGGTAATCTGGCTCGGGCTGACTGCGCTCTGTGCCGAGTTGCTGACCGCCAGACCGATGGCTGCCTTGGAGCCGTCCTCAAAGGTCAGTTCTGCGGTGTAAGTGCCCGCCTTGAGCGTAGACAGATAGGTTTTGTACACGCGAATGCCGTTCTTGTCGCTCAGCAGGTTGTAATCCGTGCCCTGCTTGAGATTGGTGCCGTTGACCGAAACACGGGTCAGATCGTTCTTGTCCGCGTTGAAGGTGAATTCGTAGGAGAACGCGATCGCGTCCTTGTTGTTTACGTCAATGGACAGCGTGGACGGAGAAACCGAAACGCTGGTGGACGCCGCAACGTCCTTGCCGGCAATCTTCGCGGTGACGCCGCTCGCCAGCTCAACGCTGGTCGGCTGCATGGTCAGCTCACAGCCGTTGGCGTTGAGCACCGCCTTCTGGACCGAGCCGCCGCCGGTGACGGTGGTTCTGCCGTTTGCGGTAAGCGTGCTGATGGAGGTGCTGCCGGTCGTCAGGATAGTGCCGGTCTGCTCATTGGCAACGTCCCATACAGCTGCATCCAGCGTCAGGCTGACGCTGCTGCCGTTCATTTTAAGATCGGAGAAGCCGCCTGCAGTCGCTGCCAGATTGCTCTCGGTCAGCGTTGCAGAGGTTTTTACCTCGGTGGTGCCGATGTTGGTGTTGCCGGTCGCAATGACCTGCGGGGTCAGTCCGGCCGGATTGGAGACGACCATCTCGAGTGCGGAAACACCGTCCAGCGTTACATTGCCGCCGCTGACGATGATATCGCCCGCAACGGTGACATCCTCAAGCGTTACATTGCCCGCCAGAACGCCCTCGGTGATGTACAGATTGCCCTTGATATCCGCATCGGCCAGCGTACACGGTACGGAAATCGTAACGTTTTTGGTATCGCTCTTGAGCGTAGCCTGCGAGTACACATTGCCGTTCTTATTCAGCGAGGTGCCCATATAGCCGTACAGCATTTTGGCGATTTCGCCTCGGCTGAGCGTGCCCTGCGGCTTAAAGGTACCGTTCGTGTAGCCGTTGATATAACCCTGCTTGACCGCTTCCGCAACGTAGGATTTGCTGTAATCGCTCAGCTTGGCCCGATCAGAGAACATATCCAGTGCAGACAGATCAGCCGTCGGCGTGTACTTGTGCAGTCGGCCGAGGATGGTTGCCGCCTGCTCACGGGTCAGCGTGCCCTCCGGCGCCATACGGTTGTTGCCGACACCGTTGATATAACCCTGCTTGACCGCAATCTGCACGGTTTCGTAGAAAACATCGCTCGAATTGACATCCGAGAAGCTGATATCCGCCTTTTCGGTAAAGCCGAACGCGCGGTTGATATAGCGCATGAACTCCCAGCGCGTTACCTTGTCATCCGGACCGTAGTTGCCCGTGCTGGCAGACGGATTGATAATGCCGTTTTCATGCAGCTCGGTAATGTAGGACTTTGCCCAGTGGCCATCAATATCCGAAGCCGCAAAGGCAGCCGGCACGGTACTGACCAGCAGCGCCGCTGTCAGTACGGCGGAAAGGACTTTTTTCAAAGCTATCACCTCTTATTATAATTTACCTTTATTCTACCATTCTTTTGTTTATTTGTGTACTGTTATTTTTATCTCGAGACAGGGCTTTTGACTAAATAGACGGCCTGCTGCCGGTTTTGGTTCCGCATTTTCGCAGAATTTTCCGGTATCCTCACAGAACGTACAATTTCTGCTCTGCCGTTTTGTATATCATCACTCTGCTTCATGGAATCTTTTCACAAATTCGCGCAAAACCCCTTGCATTGACAGCCGGATATTGTATAATTTAGATAGTGGCAATCCGTCGGCTGAAAGCGGCGATGCGCCAACTAACACGATGAGGTGATACCAATGGATTATATGTCGGAATACAAGCGTTGGCTGGACTGCTCTGCCCTCTCTGCGGACGAGCATGCCGAGCTGGCTGCTGTTGCAGATAATCAGGAAGAGATCGAAAGCCGTTTCTTTGCGCCGCTGTCGTTCGGCACGGCCGGTCTGCGCGGTGTACTGGGCGTCGGCCTCAACCGCATGAACCGCTTTACCGTCGGTCAGGCTGCACAGGGTCTGGCAAACCTGATCGTATCGAACGGTCAGGCCGCAATGGACCGCGGCGTTGCCATCGCATATGACTCCCGCCATTTCTCGGCCGAGTTCGCCAAGCAGTCTGCATGCATCATGGCCGCAAACGGCATCCAGTCGCTGCTGTTCGATGAGCTTCGTCCGACCCCGGAGCTGTCCTTCGCTGTCCGTCACTACGGCTGCATCGCAGGCATCAACATCACGGCTTCCCACAACCCGAAGGAATACAACGGCTACAAGGTTTACTGGGAGGACGGCGCACAGCTTCCTCCGGCCGAGGCAGACGTGGTTGCCAGCGAAATGGCAAAGACCGATATCTTCACCGGTGTAAAAACTGCAGACTACGATGAGTCCGTCAAAAACGGTCTGATCCGTATTCTGTCTAAGGAGACCGACGAGGCTTACCTCGGCGAAGTCATTAAGGTTGCGGTAAATCCGGACTGCGTAAAGCAGGTTGCCGATGAGTTCAAGCTGGTGTACACGCCGTTCCACGGTGCCGGCTACCGTCTGGTGCCCGAGATCCTGCGCCGCCTGGGCTACAAGCACATTATCTGTGAACCAGAGCAGATGAAGATCGACGGCGACTTCCCGACCGTTAAGAACCCGAATCCGGAGTACAAGGAAGGCTTTACGCTCGCCATCGAGCTGGCAAAGCAGAACGATGTTGATCTGATCATCGGCACCGACCCGGACTCCGACCGCACCGGCATCGTCCTCAAGGACAAGTCCGGCGAGTATGTCACCCTGTCCGGCAACCAGGTCGGTGTGCTGCTCACCGATTACATCATCACCGCAAAGAAGCTGACGAACACCATGCCTGCCCATCCGGCGGTGCTCAAATCCATCGTTACCACCGAGATGGCACGCGCGGCGGCTGAAAAGAACGGCGTTGCGTGCTTTGATACCTTCACCGGCTTCAAGTTCCTTGCCGAGAAGATCAAGCAGTTCGAGCAGGACGGCTCGCACGAGTACATTTTCGCGTTTGAGGAATCCTACGGCTACCTGTGCGGCGATTATGCCCGCGACAAGGATGCCGTTACCGCTTCCATGCTGATCGCCGAGATGGCGGCTTACTACCGTACCCAGGGCAAGACCCTGTACGACGCAATGGAAGAGATGTACGAAAAGTACGGCTGCTACTGCGAACAGACCGTTTCGATCGTTATGCCGGGTGTTTCCGGCCTGCAGCGCATGAAGGAACTCATGCAGGAGCTGCGCGACAAGCCGCTGACCCAGATCGGCACCCACAAGGTCGATTACACCCGCGATTACATGCCGGGCACCCGCACCTGCATGGCAGACGGCAAGTCTGAGCCGATGGAGCTTAAGGGGCAGAACGTGATGTACTACGAGCTGGAAGGCGGCACGACCTTTATCATCCGTCCGTCCGGCACCGAGCCGAAGGTCAAGGTTTACATCATGGCCAAGGGCGAGAACAAGGCCGAGGCCGCAGAAAAGGTCGAGGCTCTGACCGCTGCAGCAAAGGAAATCGTAAAGTAAGCCATCTGCAGTAAAAATCCAGCAACGCTGAATGCAGCCGAATTCCGGTTCGGCTGCATTTTTCCGGAATCACCTTGATTACCGAAATTATTATACCTTAATTATTTTAGGGGAACAAAAATATGATCAAACGCATTATTTCCTGTATTGTAAGCACGGTCATCGTGCTCGGTGCCACCATCGCGTATGACCGCACGCCTGCATGCCGCATTGCCGTGATGGAGCAGGTGCCGACACAGCTGGCTTCCGTTCTGCCGCGTGCTGCCTCCTACGAACTGGAGCTGCGCACGGAGGAAGGCAACCGCAGCTACACGGTCAACTGCCATGACAAGGACGGCAGCACCTTCCGCTCCTACACCATGCAGACCGTGGAAGGCGAGGAAGAACCGCTCAATTTCACCTATACGGACTACACCTACGACGAAAACGGCAACTGCACAGATGCCATCACCACCGACAAGACCAACAACTCTACTTCGGAATACCGCCGCAGCTATGACGACAAAAACCGCGTTCTTCGCACGGAAAACTACGAGGACGGCGAACTTTCGGTCTCCTCCGAGACGGTTTACACCGAGGTTGACAACGGTCAGTCCTCTGCCGTCAACACGGTTTACGACGCAGACGGCAACGAGCTGATGGTCGTCCGCATGGGCATGAACACCAACGGCGACGTGCTGTCCTCCCGCACCTACGAGGGCGAGGACAATATCACCTCCTCCACCGACAACCGCTACGACAGTCAGGGACGGCTCATCCAGTCGGTCACCGTAGACGAGAGCGGCATCGTGTTAGAAGTGCTCACCGTGTACTCGGTGGACGGCAAAACGCAGACCACCCGCTCGACCATCGAAGGCGGCACCCTCTCAACCGATACCCGTACCTTTGATGATAACGGCAATCTGGTCTCCATGCACCAGACCGACAGTGACGGCTACGCAAGCGATACCACTTATACACAGTTTAAGTGACCTGTCGCGGAACTTTAATCCGCAGTGAAAACCACCCGTTCGGGTGGTTTTTCCTTTTTTTCGGGCATACTATTATCAGCTATACACCGACCATTTCTCCCTATCTGTCGGTTTTCCGCTAAACTCCTGCAAAATTCCTGTCTGGATATTGCTTTTTCTCGGTCAAACAGCTATAATCGCTATATGCGTATCAAGACTGTGTCAACAGAGCACAGCTATAGAGAAATAGATCGGAGGTGCGCTATGCGCATCATTATTGTAGGCTGCGGCAAAGTCGGCTCGGAGCTGGCAGGACAGCTCAGCGCGGCCGGACACGACCTGACACTGATTGACCTGTCCGAACGCCGGCTGAACGAGCTTTCCAATATGTACGACCTTGCTACAGTAAAGGGCAGCGGCACCAGCTATCACGTTCTGCGTGAAGCCGGCGTGCAGGATACCGACCTGCTCATCGCCGTTACCACCCATGACGAAATCAACCTGCTTTCCTGCCTGATCGCTCGTAAAGCATCCGGCTGCCACGCCATTGCGCGTGTGCGCGATCCGGAATATGTATCCGACCTCGGCTTTATCCGCGATGAGCTGGGTATTTCGATGGTCATCAACCCCGAGCTGTCCACCGCGCGTGTTGTTTCGCGTCTGATCCGATTCCCGTCGGCCATCCGCGTCAGCACGTTTGCCCGCGGACGCATCGAGCTGCTCGACCTCAAAATCCCGCACGAGTCCCGCCTGGACGGTATGGCGGTCTGCGAGGTCAATCCGCTGCTCCGCACGGACGTGCTGCTGTGTATGGTCCGCCGTGACGGCCAGACCTATATTCCCAAGGGTGACTTCATCCTGCGCGAAAACGACAACATCACGGTTATCATTCCGCGCCGTGAGCAGAACGAATTTTTCGAGAAGGTCGGTCTGCCGGTCAAGCGCATTTCCTCCGCGATGCTGGTCGGCGGCGGAAAAATCTCGTACTTTCTTGCGAAAATCCTGCTGGATTCCGGCATTTCAGTCAAGATTATCGAAAACAAACTCGAGCGCTGCGAGGCACTGTCCGAAATGCTCCCGCACGCGACCATCATCTACGGCGACGGCACCGACCGCAACCTGCTCGATGAGGAGGGTCTGGCAACCTGTGAGGCCTTCGCGGCTCTCACCGGCATGGACGAGGAGAACATCCTGCTTGCGCTGCACGCCGGCCGTCATTCCCGTGCGAAGCTGTTCACCAAGGTCAACCGTGTGAACTTCGAGGAAGTCATTGCCAGCATGCCGATCGGCAAGGTGATTCGCCCCAAGCAGACCACCGCCGAGCTGATCAGCCAGTACACCCGCGCGATGCAGAACTCGATGGGCTCCAACGTGGAGACCCTGCATCAGCTGGACGGCGCAGAAGCGCTTGAGTTCCGTGTTGCGGCGCACCATCTCACCGGTGTTCCCCTGCAGTATATGCCGATTCGTCCGGATGTTCTGCTGTGCTGCATCAACCGCAGAGGCAAGCGTATCATTCCGCGCGGCCACGATGTGCTGCATGAAGGCGATACGGTTATCGTCGTTTCCACCTTCGAGGGCATGAACGACCTTCAGGATATCTTCCTGCCGACAGCCGGAGGGCGCGAAAAATGAATTTCGCAATCGTCCGCTATCTGATCGGCTGGCTGATGGGCATTGAGTCCCTGTTCCTGCTGCTGCCCGCGTTTACCGCGGTCATTTACCGTGAACCCGAGCTGCCTGCCTATATCGCCACGGCACTGATTTGTATGGTCGGCGCAGGCATTCTGTGTGAATACAAGCCGAAAAACACCAAGTTCTACGCACGCGAAGGCTTTGTGGCAGTCGCGCTGTGCTGGCTGGTGCTGGCCGTGACCGGTGCCCTGCCGTTCGTGCTCAGCCGCGAGATTCCGTTCGCAGTAGATGCGATTTTCGAGGCCGCATCCGGCTTCACCACCACCGGCGCTACCATTCTCGGCGATGTGGAGGCGCTTTCGCATGCCTCTATGCTATGGCGCTGCCTGATGCACTGGGTCGGCGGCATGGGCATTCTGGTGTTCATGCTGATCGTCCTGCCGCTGGCAGGCGGTCAGACCATTTATCTGATGCGCGCGGAAAGCCCGGGACCCTCGGTCTCCAAAATATCGCCGCACATGCGCGATACCGCGCTTATCCTGTACGCGATTTACTTTGGACTGACCGTTCTGCAGATTATTCTGCTGCTGCTCGGCGGCATGCCGATGTTCGACGCCATCTGCGTTTCGCTCGGCACGGCCGGCACCGGCGGCTTCGGCAACTGGAATAATTCCATCGCGCACTACAACAGCGCCTACCTGCAGAATGTCATCTCGGTCTTTATGATCCTTTTTGGCATCAATTTCAACGCGTATTTTCTGCTTTTGACCCGTAAATTCAAGCAATTGTTCAAAATCGAGGAGATTCGCGTGTACCTCGGCGTGATTGCCGTATTTACCACGCTGATCGCCTTCAACGTGCGCGGCTGCTTCGGTTCGCTGCGCGAGAGCTTCCACCACTCCCTGTTTCAGGTTGCGTCTATCATCACGACCACCGGTTTTTCAACCGTGGACTTTAACCAGTGGCCTGCATTCAGCAAGCTGCTGCTTGTGCTGCTGATGTTCATCGGCGCGTGTGCCGGTTCGACCGGCGGCGGCATGAAATGCTCGCGCATCCTGCTGCTGTTCAAGGGCGTAAAGAAGGAAATGATGTCGCTGATTCATCCGCGTCTGGTGCGCGTGCATAAAATGGACGGACAGCGCGTCCAGCATGAGGTCATGCGCTCGGTCAACGCCTTTCTTGTGGCATATCTGATCGTCATTGCCACTTCCGTCCTCATTGTCAGTCTGCACTGTGAGGATATGGTAACCAGCTTCACCTCGGTCGTTACCTGCATCAATAACGTCGGTCCGGGACTCAATCAGGTCGGTCCTGCAGCCAACTTCGGTGCACTGCACCCGCTGAGTAAAATCGTGCTGACTTTCGATATGCTCGCCGGTCGTCTGGAGCTGTTCCCCATGCTTCTTCTGTTTGCGCCGGAAACGTGGAGAAGAAACCGATAAAAAACTGCCGCTAAACGTATACCGTTTAGCGGCTTTTGCGTGCATATCGACCGACCACAAATCGTTCCGGTGCTCCACCGACACACCTGAATCATCGCGGCAGAATATGTCGAGATGGGGTTTTCCGGTTGCTCAGGGGTATCTATCTCTTTGGGTAACATAATGGTTTTCGGCATATCGAGCATGCTGAGCAGTTCCTCGAAAAAATAAAAGGAATTGCGGTCTCCCTGCTCAAAAATCAGATACGGATAGGGTTTCAGTTCATCGAGCGTGATGCACTTCCGGTCTGTGTTTCCCGCAGGATAAAACCGTACCGGTCTGCGTCGTACTCCTTGACAACCTCGACGAATGCGTTCACTGCGAACGAATAGTGCTGACATGACACGCAGAACTTGGGCACGCGCTTTGGGCCCACGCCGAAGTGCTCCTGCATGATATCTGCCTGCTCAAGCAGCATGCGCGCAAACGAAAGCAGTGCCGCACTCATCCGTGCTCTGCCCGCACGGTTCCGCGCACGGGCGGAAAAGTACGGCTGCGCCTTTCTCCCCGGTTTTGTCAGGTGACAAAACCGGGGTGTTTTTTGCCGCATTTTATCCACAGCCTGTTGATAACTCCTGTGGATTGTGTGTCATTTTTTGCAGAATTTACGCGTAGTTCACTCTGTTTTTCCTATCGGTGTATTTCGTGTCGAAAATCGGACATTTCGTGTGCCCGACCGCACAGCAGGCTGCAAAGCTGCTATGATAAACGCAGGCAATTTTCAGTCTCTTTTCTGCAGGCGCGGCTCGTTCCACCGCACCGCAGAATGGGAAAAGGAGGAATATACCATGAAATTCAAACGCGGCATAAGCCTTGCTCTGGCACTGGCTCTTATCGCCGGCATGGGCGGCCCGCTTGATATCCGCGCAGCGGCAGCGGATACCGGCAGCTCGGACGCGCTTGCGGCGCTCGGCATAGATTCGAGCAAAGCGCCCGATGGCTTTAATGCCAACGACCCCAGCAACCCGTATGGCCGCAATACCATCAAGGTTACACCGGTGTACGAGCTGTATACCGTTGGTCTGACGAATGATGTTCTGCCGTCAGATAAAATCGGCCTGGGCAAGTGTGAAAGCGCAGAGAAATGCAATACAAGCGTTTCCCAGTCCAACCAGAAGGACAATACCCTTCAAAGCACGCTGTACGGCAATGATGATAACACATCTACCCAGGCTCAGCAGTTTTTGAGCGCTCAGAAGCAGACCCAAACTATTTCTGAGGGTAAAACCACCTCTACCGGCACATACGCACAGTTCCCGATAGGCAGCAAGGGCACTGACGGCTATGCCACCAAGGGCTATCTGACCGGCATGACCAATGCCACTACCAAGCTGAACGACAAGACCGATTACGCCATGGCAGACGTAGCCGCAGGCCATTTCACCTCGGACAAGGACGCAAAGTCCTCGCAGACGGTCATGGTTTACGCCGGTGACCTGAGCGCGAAAGGCGGTCTGTACCTGCGATTCGGCGATGCTGAATCCGGCAAGTACGGCAAGCCGATCACGCTGCTGGACACCAGCAAGGAAATCGGCAACCCGAATCTGACCGACACCAGCGACGAAGGCAGCACGACCGCCAAAAAGGTCGAAAACTTCGCAGAAAACCCGTATCAGCTGAAAAACTACCTGCAGGTAGCTACCGGCGACTGGGACAACGACGGTAAGGACGAGGTTGCGGTCTATGTGCCGGAGGTCGGCAATTCCCGCATTGAGATTTACGACCTGCAGACTGACGATTACTCCAATCCCTCTAACTGGAGACAGGCGTGGACGTACTTCTTCCGTGAGGGCAGTGTCGTTTCCAACATGATCTCTCTCGTCAGCGGTGACGTCAACCAGGACGGCGTAGACGATCTCGCCTGCACCTGGGGTTACTACTACGGTCCGCAGCAGAACGCAGGCTCGCGTGCCGTTGTAATGTTCGGTTCCACGAGCGCACACATGCTGCAGAGCTCGCAGGAATTCCCGCTGACCTACGAGGGCAGCAATCTGGTCCGCGCATCCTTCGCCTTCGGCGATATGACCGGCGGCGGCAAAACGCTGATTCTGGCGGCTCAGTCGGATGCCGACCTCAAGGCAAATAAGCAGAACACGCGCTATGTAGGCTTGTACGCATGGAACGGCGTCACCTTCAAGCCGTCTGTCTCTAAGAATTTCGATCTGTTCTCCAAGGATAAGGACGGAAACTATATTTACAGCGCAATGCAGAATCACACCGAAAACGGCACCGACGTTTTCCATTCTCTGCCGCTGTGCCCGGCCAATACGGCGATTATCTCCCGTCCGACCGCAGGCGAAACAAACGATGGCGGCAAAACCAGTGATCTGCTGTACTTTGACAGCCTTGTCATCTCCTGCGACGAGAATGGTCTGAACATCAAGCAGGCGCTCGACAACACGCCTGCTATGCCGAACGAGGACTACGTTGAGTACGATGCATCCGCAGGCTCTGTGACCACCGCGGTGGATGCAAACAACAACACCGCAGGTTCGGGTACGCTGTTCACCCTGACGCAGACTATGTCCAAGGATGAGAACAAGCAGTCTGATAAGTACACGGTAGACGGTAAGGTTCCGCATTACGAGCTCCGCTACTACTACAAAAACTGGCTGCACAAGCTGTTCAAGATTCGCTCCTCCTACTGGGCGTTCACCGGTACATACGATACTGTAAACAAGGAAACAAACTCCACATACAACAAGCGTACTCCCGGTACAACCAGACTTTCGACCGTCAACCTGTTTGACGGCTCTCAGCCGGTAAAAACCGATGTCAACAGCTCGTACACGCTCTGTCTCGCCAACACAGACGACGATACCAGCTACATGACCTACACCGGCAAGCACTATTACACCTACTCCGACCCGCAGGTTCTGGCGGTACTGGCTTCGCCTCCGTACTTCTCCGATCTGCTCGACCGCGATGACCTGTCCGGCAACTATGCTGAGTCCTCCACCACCTACTCGAGCATGAAGGGCACCGAGAACGGCACCAGCTCCTCCTCTACCATCTCGGTCGGCGCATATGTCTCCTTTGAGCAGGAATTCTCGGTATTCGGCGTTAAGATCGGCAGCGTTGAGGCGGAAGCCGCCTTTACCTCCGGTTTCACCTACGAGACCGAGCACACCTCCTCGCTCGAGCAGTCCATCACCTACGAGACAACCTCCGGCGAGGACAGAGTGGCGTTCTATTCCATCCCGATGGAGATTTACGAGTACACCTCCTACATCCCGGATGGAACAGGCAAATACACGAAGGTAACCTCCACCGTTTCCATCCCGCACGAAGCCTCGATCGGTCTGATCGACCTGTCCGACTACGAAAACATTGCCGAGGATTACAGCGTGCTGCCGTCCATTTCGGGCAGTGTGCTGACGCATACGATCGGTGATCCGTCCAGCTATCCGAGCGCACCGAGTGCAGGCTCCAAGGCTTATAACGGTGATCCGGCTAAGGTTGACTTCACCGCGGCAGGCGGCGGCTCCGGCATCACGCAGGAGATCAGCTTCTCCACCTCGGACAGCAAAAACTACACCAACACCACCTCTATCGAAACCAAAGCGGGTGCAGGTGCAGGCGGCGTAACCGCAGGCGTGGTTGCCGGTTCGGACCTCTCTGCCGGCAAGGTATCGGTCAACACCGCAGGCGGCTCGTTCTCCGGTTCGCTGCAGAACATGCCGATCGAAGCAAAACCATACGGCTACGGCATGAACTGGAGAATTTTCTGCTACAACTACCGCAGCGGCAATCAGGCGTTCCCGGTTGTTACCTACGCGGTAACCGAGCCGCAGGCTCCGTCTCCGCTTCCGGAGGATTTTGAGCAGGATGTTGCGAAAACCACCGATGATTCCGTTACCCTGACGTGGACGTACGACAAGATCGTTTCCGGTTTCCAGCTGTACCGCTACTACAACTTCCCGGACGGCTCCGGACGCAAGGAACTCGCATTTGTGCCGTTCACCGATGGTGAGCGTCACGATGACGGCACCTACACCTTCAGCTACACGGATAAGAACCTGTCTCCCTATACCGAGTATGAATATCAGATTCAGACCCGCAACAACAACAAGGCTGAGCAGCAGCGCAACAGCATTTACAGCGAACCGCTGACCTGCCGCACCAAGACCACAGCAGGCTATCCCGATATTTCGGTAACGATTGACGGCAAGGAGAATCAGACGGTTCTGCCGATCTATCCGGATTCTCTGGCAACCGCAACAGTTAAATATAACGGAGACAATAAAAATCCGGACGGCGGCAAGTACAACAGCGTAAGCTATCAGTGGCAGAAGCTGAACGGCGGTTCCTGGATCAATATTGCCGGCAGCACCTCCGATACGCTGAGCATCGAAAACGCCGGTTCTGCCGACAAGGGCACTTACCGCTGCCGTCTGAATGTGCTCTACTTCGACAACACCGCCCAAAAGGAGTTCAGCATTTCCGCTTACTCGCCCGAAGTCAACACGGTTTACAGCAAACGCACGCCTAAGTGTGAGCTGACGGTTACGGCGGAGAATGTACAAAAAGACAACACTGCTCAGTTTGACCGCACGCTGCACATCAGCGCTAAAATGAGTTCCGCGTCTGCTACCTCCACCATCCCGACCGGCACGCTCAGCTTCCTGATTCGCGGCACGGACTTCTCTACCACAGTTGCGGCTGAAATTGACAAAACCGGCAAGGTTACAAAGGACGTTATCGTGCCCGCAGACGGTGCATACACGGTTACCCCGTATTATCCGGGCAGCTATGTATTCAAGGATATGAGCAACGCGGAAGGCCAGATGGTTCTCGTTGGCGAGAACGCGACCGGCTATCAGCTGACGCTCACCAACGGCAAGGATAACAACAGCGTCACCCGCTTCACCTACGGCGATACGGTAACGCCGTCGCTCTCCCGCATGAGTAAAGATACGCATGGTCTGCAGAAGGTCAATAACGCGACCTTCAAGTATGCAGTTTCCGGTTTGGAAACACAGCAGGATTTGACCAATCCGCTGAATGTCGGCACTTACACGCTGTATGCTTATGTAAACGGCGAAACCAAACCGGTTGCGGAAACCAAGTTTACCGTTGTTCAGCGTGCCGTTACGCTGCGCGTTGTCACCCCGAAGGACGGCGTTGCACAGGATAAGGTCAACCCGAAAGACAAGAATCAGCTTTCTCTCACGGCAGACACGAAAAACATGACTGCTGATGAGATTGCCGCTCTGCACCTTGGCTATACCGCAGTCAACACCGCAGGCAACACGGTGACGCTCGCGCCGAACATTGCGCCCAGCAACTACACGGTTTCTCCGTGCAAGACTACCGATACCAACGAAACGCTGTACAACAACTACGAATTCACCTTTATCCCCGGCGTTTACACGGTAAACGGCCTGACTTACATCCTGACCCTCAAGGCTGAGGACTTCGGCGAAGGCGCAAACAAGCACTCTGTCGGTTCTGCGTCGATCATTACCGCAGGTCTGAATGCTGGCAAGGCGAATGACGGCAGTGCATTCTCCAGCTTTACCGCAAACACCGATGTTACCCTGACGGCTGTGCCGGATGCAGGTTATGCAGTCGATTACTGGACCTATGACGGCAAGGAAATCGAGGACAGCAAGGAGAAGAGCTCGGTTACCATCAAGACCCTTGCAAAACCGGCATCTGTTTTGGTTTACTTCAAGACCACCAATACCAAACTGAATGCTTCCGTTCAGAATAAGCAGGGCGGTACACTCAAATGCACGGATGAAAATGGCTCCGAAAGCCTCAAGAATTTCCCGGCTTACATTGCCAGCGGTGCAAAGTTCAACTTCACCGCAACGCCGGATACCGGCTGGCACTTCAAGCAGTGGATTCTCTCGAAACGCGGTGCAAACAGCTATCCGTCCGGCGAATCGGACCCGACGAACGGCTCCAACACGCTCTCTGTTGAGGTTGGCGTGCAGGATATTGATCTGGCTGCCGTATTCGAGCGCGACAGCTACACGCTGACGCTGGACGGCGAAATCTCCGCAAGCTATCAGACGGTTGATCCGGACGATAGCTCCAAAACGCTCACCAAGTCTCTCAAGAGCGGCGAAAGCGTCACCGGTGATACGAAGATTACGGTAGCGCCCAAGGCAGGCTATGCTGCCGCCACGGGCGAGACCTATCAGGTGAACGGTACGGCTGTTGAAGCAGGAAAACTCAACGCTGACGGCAGCTATACCTTCCCCATCACTGAGAACACCAAGGTTTCGCTCAAGACCGACCGTGCCGCATTTGCGATTACCACACCGAAAATGGAGCATGGCACGATCATTGTAACCGTAGACGGCGAAGTTATGGATGTTCTGTCCAAGATTCCCGGCGGCAGCAAGGTTGAGCTGCAGGCACGCGCAGACCGCGGCTGGCTTTTCAAGAACTGGGTTGTAAACGGTACTGCTCAGGATGAAGCTACGGCAAAGACCAACGGCACTTATACCATCAGCGAACTGGCTGGCGATCTGTCCATCAGCGCTGAATTTGCCCAGAGCGATTCCTACACTGCCAAGGCTACCGCTGCGGCCGGCAACGGCACCGTAAAATACACGCTGTATGATATCTACGGCAAGGAAGTTGAGACCGAGGCTATGCCTGCAGAAGGCGTAACCATTTATAAGGATGAGGAAATCACCTTCCATGCAGCGCCGAAGACTGGCTATCAGGTTGAACAGTGGGAAGTAAACGGCAAAAAAACTGCCGGAAACTCCAAAACCAATCCGGAAGGCAAAATCCGTGCGGACAAGAATATTACTGCAACCGTATACTTTAAGGTTACGGCAAGCTATCAGCTTACTTTCGGCACCGTTGGTGAGAACGGCCATCTGACCGCCAAGATTGACGACACCGCGATTAACTCTCAGACCAAGCAGCCGAACAGCAGTGAAATCACCTTCACTGCAGCGCCGAACACCAATAAGATGGTCGAAAAGTGGACGGTTACCTAGGGTGACATTACCGCAGCAGAAAACGATGCTGCTGTACAGGTTGATGGTGTAAATCTTGTCGATCCAATTTATATTCACACACTCGATGCCAACCAGACCATCCGCGTTCACTTCACCGACCTTGTGCAGTACAACGCAGCAATCACCGGCACGAACGGCACCGGCAACTTCACCTACACCACGCCGATTCAGCCAACCGACACCGGTGCAGTCAACAGCACATCCGCTCAGGTTCGTAAGAACGGCACGCTCAAGCTGACGCTCACGCCGAGCACAAACTGTGTCGGCACCGCCGAAGAAATTAAGTCTGAACTCGAGAAGGCGGCTCCGAATGCCGTTGTTTCCGTAACCGAGAAGGACAGCAGCTTTGAAGCGGTTATCCGCAACGTAACGGAAGCTCTGACGGTCAACACCGACAATCTGTTCCACAAGACCTACGCAATCACGGCCAATAAGGCCGAAAACGGCAGCGTTTCCGCTTCTGCGGCACGCGCCAAGGCCGGCGACACGGTAACGCTCACTGCAACACCCGCAAGCGGTTATCAGTTGAAAACCCTGACGCTGGCACCGGAGACCGCACTCGACAAGACGGTTTCCGCGTCCACCCTGACCTACACCTTCACCATGCCGGCAAATGACGTTACTGTCACCGCAGCCTTTGCCGCCAAGCCGAGCAGCGGCGGCGGTGCAGGCGGCGGCGGTGGAGCGGGCGGCGGCGGTGCTGCATCGGCTCCGTCCGACAGCGGCTCGTCCTCCATCACTGCACCGGACGGCACCAAGATTCCCGCAACGGTTGTGGTAAAGAACGGCACCGCAGCGGTTTCTGCCGACAGCTCCAAGCTGACTGCGGTTTCCGGCAAGGATTCGCTGACGCTTGATCTGTCCGCAGACTCCACCGTACGCGCGGTATCGCTCACCGGCGATGTGGTAGCTGCTCTTGCCGGTGCAAAGAACGGCGCAGCGCTTATCCTGCCGAACGGCACGGTTGCACTCGACCGTGAGACGCTGACCGCACTCGGCAGCGCCGCACAGGCTGACGGTATGGCAAGTATTTCGCTCGCTTCCGCTGACAAGTCCTCCCTGACGGACGCACAGCGCAAATACCTGCCGAAGAACGGCACCATCCTGAACATTTCTGCGCAGGTGCAGCCGAAAAACGGCACTGCAACCCGCATTCATGCGCTGAACGGCACGGCTTCGGTTTCTGTAGCATACAGCCTCAAGAGCGGCGAGAACGCCGCGCATCTGGTTGCATACTATCTTGCTGAGGACGGCTCGTTCGAAAAGCTGCCTGTCATTTATGATGCAGCGACCGGAAAGGCTACCTTTAAGACCACCCACTTCTCCACCTTCGTTATCACCCACGAGTACAGCAGCGACTTCTCCGATGTCAACCTGCGCAAGTGGTTTTACAACGAGGTCAACACCGCACTCGAGAACGGCTGGTTCAAGGGCCTGACCGCGACTAAGTTCGGTCCGGATGACGGCATGACCCGCGCAATGCTGGTTCAGGTACTCTACCGCATGAGCGGCAGCAAGGCCGCTTCCACCGCACAGTTTACCGATGTGGCGGACGGCAAGTGGTACGCGGAAGCCATCGCATGAGCCTCCGAAAACGGCATCGTCAACGGCTTCACGGACGGCAGATTCCAGCCGGATACGCTGATCACCCGTCAGCAGTTGGCGGCCATCCTGTACCGCTACGATACCTATCGCAGTCATACGCCGCAGGGCAGCGCAGCACTCGATGGCTACGCAGACGCGGCTTCTGTCGAGTCGTGGGCTGCTGAAGCAATGAGCTGGGCGAACGGCAACGGTCTGGTAACCGGCGTTACCCCGACTACGCTCGTGCCGAACGGCACCGCAACCCGTGCTCAGGTAGCGGTTATCCTCAGCCGCTACACCGACCAGTAATCCCATCTGATCCATACCGCACAACGGGTGTGGTATGAACAACCGCCCTGCAAGGGCAGACAATACCGACAGCGCCTGAAAACGCACACAAGCGACACCAATCGAAATATGGTGTCGCTTGTTTTTTTGCTTCTCACACGGAATACGCTCACGCGAGAACGAATCGAACAGCCGCGGCAGAAATTCCATGCTCATATGTCAGCTTCTCCGGCGTGATATACTCTGCCAACCGAATCGCAAGTATTTTCAGGCGCGCGGGTCATTATATCGTACATCATGTTCTATATTTGCATAATACTGTGCAAATTCGACTCATTTTGATTTACAACGTCCTTGCAGGGTGATATACTGAAATTACCATATAAGATGCGCCGGATTATGCTTTGAGGAGATGCTATAATGACCATGAATGACCCGCTGCTCCGCACGGACAGCTATGCAAAAATCTTCCTGTACAACACCCATGAAACCGTCGCCTGTGTGCCGCGCCACACCATCCGCATGCGCGATAAAGTGCGCCCGGATAAGCTGCGCGAAGCCGTCGAGCAGGCACTGCTGCGCTTTCCGCACATGATGCTGACCGCCGAGCCGACCGAGACCGCGTTCCGCTACCGCCGCAACGTGCAGCCCGCCGTGGTGCTGCCGTTCGACGGTGTATCCACCCGCTACACCATCGGCTCCAAGGATACGAACGGATACTTATTTCTCGTCGGCTACCACGACAAGACCATCTATATGGAGTATCAGCACTCTATCTCGGATGGACGCGGATTCGAGGAGTTTATCCGCTGTGTACTGTTCCAGTACCTGAAAAACTGCGGTTTCCCGGTTGAGAATGACGGCTCTGTGCGCGGCATGGATACCCGCTGGTCTCCTGAGGAGAGCGCAAACGGCTACGAGCAGCTGGCAGACCGTGAATTTTCGCCGGATGGCATCTGGAAAAAGCCGGAGGCTGTTCATGCCCCCGAGGTACAGTGGGGCGCTGACGGCTCCGAGGTCGTCACCGAGGTGACGTTCCCATTTTCGCAGCTGCACGATTACGCAAAGTCCATCGGCGTCAGTCCGCTGTCTGTACTGGCTCCGCTGATGATGAAAGCGTTTGATGATAAGTTCGGCGGAACGGACAAGCCGGTTATCGCGGAGATTCCGGTCGATCTGCGTCCGCTGCTGCCGACGCTTACCACGCGGTATTTTATTTGTTTTATCGATCTGCCGTATTTTCCGGAATACCGCGATCTGCCGAATGACGAGGTGTTCCGGCGCACGAAGGCATTTTTGAAGGATCAGATGCAGCGCGAACAGCTGCTCTATCGTGCAAAAGCCGCCGCAGACCGCTGTGAATCGCTGCATGAGGCAGATATGCCGCTCGCGGAGAAAATGCAGGCGGCACAGAAGGTCACGACTGATTTTGTGCTCGAGGACAGCTTTCTCATTACCAATGTCGGCCGGTTCGCCCTGCCGGAAAGCTGCCGTCCGTATGTACTCGATTACGGCGCAATCCTGCCGTGTGCTGTGCAGCCGTTTGCGCTGCTGATCTCGTCGTATGGAGATAAAATGAAACTGTCCGTCGCGCAGCGCGACCACGATATGCAGGTTGTCGAGGATTTGTGTGCCGGTCTGCGGCAGCTTGGCATCCAGCCGGAGACACTCAGCTATCCGTTTGTGGTGACACGGTATAACGGACTTGAGTGCGGGATGTAAGTTCAAAACTGTAATTTCAAAAGCAAAACGCTCAGCTACCAAACGATAGCTGAGCGTTTCGCTTTATCCAAGCCGCGCGACTGTGTAGCCGACATACAGACCGGCACCGGTCACAAGTGCATTCTCGTCCACATCGAAGCCGCCGTTATGGTTGGTGATCATCGTGTGCGGCAAATCCGGATTGCCGGTGCCGAGATACGCATACGCGCCCGGCTTATACCGCTCAAACTCGGCAAAATTGTCGCCGCTGAGCGACAGCTCACGGTCAGTGACAACGTGTCCTTCTCCGAGCAGCTCGTCCACGACCTGAGCAGCTTCCTCGCACACCTGCGGGTCATTGACGAGCGCAGCGGCAAAGTCCGTCCACTCGATTTCCGCCGTGCCGCCGTACAGCGCAGCGATGCTCTGCGCTGTCTCACTGACCTGTGCACGGACGCGGTCGCGGCTCTCCTGCGAAATGGTGCGCGTTGTGCCCTCCATTTCAGCAAATGCTGCCACGGCGTTGTAGGTCGTGCCCGCGTTCAGCTTGCCGATACCGATGATGACCGGCTCGGTCGGTGAAGTGCGGCGCGTAACCAGTCCCTGCACTGCCACAACAATCTGGCTGGCGATATACAGCGCATCCACGCCCAGATGCGGCGTGGAAACGTGCGTGGACCTGCCGTGCACGCGAATGCGGAAATGATCGACTGCGGCGTTGTTGATGCCCGGTTTAAGTCCTACCGTGCCTGCCTCCAAATCATACGCAGTGTGCAGACCGAACACGCGCTCGGCACCATCCAGCACACCGGCTGCGACAAATGGCTTTGCACCTTTTCCGATTTCCTCTCCCGGCTGAAACACAAGACGGACCTTTCCGCTGAACGCATCTCTGTTCTCCGACAGGATTTTCGCGGCACCCAGAAGGCAGGCCGCGTGCGCGTCATGGCCGCAGGCGTGCATGACGCCTGCATTCTCCGAGCGATAGACGCACTCGTGCGTCTCCTCAATCGGCAGCGCATCGATATCCGCACGCAGAACCAGCACTTTTCCGTTGTCCTTTGCGCCCTTCAGCGTGCCGAGCACGCCGGTCTCGCCCACGCGCGTGTGCGGAATGCCGAACTTGTCCAGTTCCTCCTCAATGCGCTGTGCCGTGCGGAATTCCTGCAGGCTCAGCTCCGGGTGCCGGTGAAATTCCCGACGGATGGATACGATGTAGTCCTTCGTTTCCGCTGCGGCTTTCTTTACGTCCATGACAGCTTTTCCTCCTAATTTATCGGTGTTTCGGCTTAATTTTGTCCCTAAGCGATTCCAGACGGTTGAGTGCATCGAGCAGCGTCTCGTCCTTCTTGGCAAAATGCAGGCGAATCAGGTTGTTGACCGGCTCACGGAAGAAGCTCGAGCCGGGAACCGCGCCTACGCCGACATAATGCGCCAGATCCTCGCAGAACGCAAGATCGCTCTCGTAGCCGAACTCGGCAATGTCAAGCAGAACATAGTACGCGCCCTGCGGGTCGGTATGGGCAATCTGCAGATCGTCCAGACCCTTGAGGAACAGCTCCTTTTTTTGTGTGTACTTGGCCTGCAAGTCGTCGTAGTAGTCCTGGCCCATCTTGAGACCGGTAACAACAGCCTCCTGCAGCGGTGCTGCTGCGCCGACGGTCAGGAAATCATGCACCTTTTTCGCGCGGTCAATAATCTCCGGTGGAGCGATGATATAGCCCAGTCTCCAGCCGGTGACGGAATACGTCTTGGAAAGCGACGAGCACGACAGCGTGCGCTCCCACATACCCGGCAGCGTGGCAAAATAAGTGTGCTTGTTCGGTGCGAATACGATATGCTCATACACCTCGTCGGTGATAACATAGGTGTCGTATTTCTCTGCGAGAGACGCGATAATCTCCAGTTCGGCACGGGTGAACACCTTGCCGCACGGATTGGACGGGTTGCACAGGATGATGGCCTTCGGGTGCTGACGGAACGCGTCCTCAAGCACATTTGCGTCAAAGTGGAAATCCGGCGGCACGAGCGGCACATAGATAGGCTCTGCGCCGGACAGGATGGTATCCGCACCGTAGTTCTCGTAAAACGGGGAGAAAATGATAACCTTATCGCCCGGATTGGTGACTGTCATCATCGCAGCCATCATCGCCTCGGTGCTGCCGCAGGTCGTGACGATTTCGGTGTTCGGGTCGATCCTGCGGCCCATGAAATAGGTCTGCTTGGCGGCCAGCGCCTCGCGGAAGTTCTGCGAACCCCATGTGATCGAATACTGGTGATAGTCTTCGTAGGCCACCTGCGCCAGACGGTCGAGCAGCTTCTTCGGCGGCTCAAAATCCGGGAAGCCCTGCGACAGATTTACCGCATCATACTGCATGGAAACGCGCGTCATACGGCGGATGACCGAATCGGTAAAGCCGGCGGTGCGCTCAGATAAGCTCTGCATGGTTATTTTCCTCCCACAATGTAAGATTTCTGGTCGTTCAGTGTATGTTTCGGGTCGAGGGCGGTCTTGATGGTGTTCATCACGGCAAGATTCTCCTGCGCGGTCTCCCGCAGGAAGTACGACCGCTTGGAAATGCCGATGCCGTGCTCTCCCGAGGCTACGCCGCCGTAAAAATACGCCTTAGCGTAAGCCTGCTCCATGTTTTCGTGCAGCTCGCGCTCCCATGTCTGCTGGTCGCGGCCGTCACGCACTACGCACAGATGCACGTTGCCGTCACCCGCATGGCCGAACGCGATCATACGCATACCCGAGGATGCTTCCAGCTCGTTGATATAGCGAACGAAATCCGCCGTGTGGCTGATGGGCACAACGATGTCCACCGGCTCCTGCTCGGACACAGCCTCGACCGCCATAACGAGCGCACCGCGCACCTTCCAAATGTCGGCGGCCTGCTCCGCACTGCGCAGCACGATGCAGTCGATTGCACCGTTGTCGAGCGCAAGACGGCGCACACGCTCGATATTCGCGTTGACCTCGCTCTCGTGGCCGTCAAATGTCAGCAGAATGTACGAACCCGCATCCGGGCGCGGATACTGCACCTTGCAGAACTCCTCGCCGAGCGCAACCACCTTGCGTTCCATGAACTCGACTGCGGTCGGGTTGGCGTTCGCCTGCAGGATGGTCAGCACGCTGCGGATACCCGTGCCGAGATCGGCAAACGGCACGAGCACGCTCACCGTGGTCTCCGGCTTGGGAAGAAGGCGCAGCAGGCACTTGGTGATGACCGCCAGCGTGCCCTCTGAACCGATGAGCAGGTGCTTGAGCGACAGACCGCTCGCGTCCTTCACCTGCTTGCCGCCGACATGCAGCACCGTGCCGTCCGCAAGGACGACCTCCAGCCCGCGCACATAGTCGCGTGTTACGCCGTACTTGACTGCGCGCATACCGCCCGCATTGGTGCTGATGTTGCCGCCGATGCTCGACGCCTTTTCACCCGGGTCCGGCGGATAAAACAGGCCGCGTTCCTCGACGTAAGCCTGCAGATCCTTGAGCAGCATACCCGGCTCGACGGTGATGGTCATGGTGTCGCGGTCAAGCTCGAGCACGCGGTTCATGTGGGACACATCCAAAATGATACCACCGAACAGCGGAATTGTCGAGCCTACCAGATTGGTGCCCGCGCCGCGCGGCGTGACCAGGATGCCGTTTTCGTTGGCGTACCGGAGCACGCCGCTGACCTCCTCGGTCGAAAGCGCGAACACGAGTGCATCCGCTGTGCCGGTGCGGCGGCCGAGCGCGTCGCTCAGGTACTCCGCCGGAATATTTTCCTCGAAAAGCAGGCGTTCGCTGTCCGGAATGATCTCCCGCAGCGCCTGTTTGTTGATCTGCATTACTGTTTCCTCCCTGCCGAAAATGCCGTCGGTTGTTTCCGGCGGCATTAGGAATAATTATGAATTACTTGTCTGCCAGCAGATCCTGATCCCAGCCTGCCTTGATGAAGTAGCCGCCGAACTGGTCATTGAATACTGCCTCTGTCTCATCGGACTGGAACGCTGCAACAACCTTCTTATAGGTCTCCAGCTTGTCCGCATCCTCGAGGTCAGCGGAACGTGCTGCGATCAGGTTCCAGTACTCCTCGATGTCCAGCTGATCATCCTTGTAGATGGCGTCCTCGGTCTTAAGGCCGAAATCCAGTGCGTAGTTGCCGTTTACAACAGCTGCGGTAACGTCAGCCAGCGTGGACGGGATAACGTTTGCCTTCAGCTCCTCGATGGTGATCTTGGTGTTGTAGGTCTCGATGTCGTCGATGGTCGGGTTGAACTCGGCGCTGTCCTTCAGCTTGATCAGACCGGCAGCCTCCAGCACCTTGAGCGCGCGGCCGCCGTTGGTTACATCGTCCGGAATGGCTACGGTGTCGCCGTCCTTGAGCTCATCAACCGACTTAACCTTGTCCGAGTACAGGTTCAGCGGAATGATAAAGGTGTTGCCGATGTTCTCGATCTCATAGCCGTAGTTGTCGATCTCGCTCTGCAGGTAAATGCGGTGCTGGAATGCGTTCAGGTCGATCTCTCCGTTCGCAAGTGCGTTGTTCGGGGTAACGTAGTCCGAGAACTGTACGAACTCGAGGTCGATGCCCTCGTCAGCCAGCTTTTCCTTGGCCGGGGTCCACAGATCCTCGTAGATGCTGCCTACTACGCCGAGCTTTACGGTTACGGCATCGCCGGAATTGCTGTCGGATGCCTGTGCGTCATCGGAAGCTGCGCTGCTCGAGCCGCCGCAGGCGGTCAGGGACAGGGCGAGGGTTGCTGCGGACAGGGACAGTGCGATGATTCTTTTGAGCTTCATTGGGATTACCTCCGTTTTTGGGGAGGCAATACCCCACAATTAAACTGCGGTGCTTTGCGGAAATTTTGTGCGCTGATTTTGTTGTGATTTTTTGCAATACACAAAGTATTGCTGCAAAAACACGCCGCATCAGCACGCAAAATTTACTCGCAAATCACTCTTGTTCAATTGTGCGGTATTGCCTCTATGTGAACTTTTTAATGAACTGATGTTAGAGAGTGAGCGACAGCTGATAATTCTCGCTCATGGTCTTGCAGGATGCGTTGAACTTCTCCTGCTCCTCGGGAGTCAGGTGCAGCTCGATGATCTCTGCGATGCCGTCGCGACCCACGATAGCAGGCACGCTGGCGTACACATCGTGCTGACCATACTTGCCGTTCAGCAGAACAGAAACCGAAAGAACGCGGTTCTCGTTGTAAAAAATGGCGCGAACGACTTCTGCGGCGGAAGCACCGATGCCGAACTCCGTACACTGCTTGCCGCGCAGGATGGTCCAGCCGCCCTCGCGGCCCGCATCGGCCAGTGCATCGAGGTCGAGCCTGCCGAACGTGTCCGGATACTCCGCCTGCCACTGGCTGAGCGGCTTGCCCGCGATGGTGACAGCCGACCATGCGACCATCTGGCTTTCGCCGTGCTCGCCGAGCGCATAAGCGGTGATAGATTTCTGGTCAATGCCGATCTCCTGCGCGATCGCGCGGCGCAGTCTTGCGGAATCCAGCGTAGTGCTGGTAGAGAAAATGCGTTCCGGCGCCCAGTTCAGCGTGTGCTGGATGTAATGCGTGATAACGTCCGCTGGATTGGAGATATTGACGATAATGCCGTCAAAACCGGATTCTTTGATGG
Source organism: Butyricicoccus sp. AF18-9LB (assembly GCF_027684505.1). Lineage (NCBI taxonomy): Bacteria > Bacillati > Bacillota > Clostridia > Eubacteriales > Butyricicoccaceae > Butyricicoccus > Butyricicoccus sp. AF18-9LB. Next base: position 33,383 of record NZ_JAQCWA010000016.1, on the reverse strand, counting down.
ATTTTGTTACATCTTTCAGGATGGCGATGGTCTGACCCAGCGTATCCATACGGGTCTGATTGCCGGTCGGCAGCGGGCCCGCCGAGATGATCATAATCTGTGCGTCCTTGGCATCGCTGTAGTCACCCGCGGTGACCTTGGTGCGAACCGGAAGGTAATTGGTCGCATCGGTCAGGTCGAACGCCTGTGCAACTGCCTTGGCGTGATCGGAGTCAATGTAGACAATCTCGTCTGCCAAACTCTGCGAAATCAGTGCGTAGCCGACATGGGAGCCGACATGGCCTGCACCGACAATAACAACTTTGCGATTGGAAATACTCATGTCAGACACTCCTTAATGCGTGTTCTTCTTGACGACCTTGCCGCCAACGAACTCCATAATACAAACAATGATGACGAGGACCAGCACAGTGACGTTGGTAACGTCCAGCATGTTGCGGTCGTGGCCGTAACGGATGGCGAAGTCGCCCAGACCGCCGGCACCGACGACACCGGCCATTGCGGTCAGGTTGAGCAGGCTGATCGCCGTGATGGTTGTGCCGCGCGCGATGGCGGCAACGCTTTCCTTCAGGTAAACGCGGAAGATGATCTCCAGCGGCGTGGAGCCCATCGAGAGCGCCGCTTCGACGAGGCCGCCGTCCAGCTCTGCGAGGGCGCTCTCCACCTGACGGGTGAAGAACGGCACCGCACCGAATACCAGCGGAACGATTGCACCCCGAACATAGATTGCCGTACCCATGATTGCACGGGAGACCGGCATTACCCACGTCAGCAGGATGATGAACGGGATGGAACGGAACAGGCTGACCAGCTTGTCCAGGATCTGATAGACGATTTTGTTTTCCAGAATGCCGCCCTGCTTGGTGACCGTGATCAGCACGCCCAGTGTCAGACCGAGCACGAACGAGATCGCACCCGACCAGACCACCATGAGCAGCGTGTCGCCGATGGCTGCATAGAAGTCCGGCAGCTTTGCCATCACGTTCGGAATGATGTTATTCAGAAACTCTTGCATCCTTGATGACCTCCACTCCTACGTTTTTCTCACTGAGATAAGCGATTGCCTGTGTGATTTGATCGCGGCCGCCGCTGATGATGGCTACCGTGCCGCCAATCGGTGCATTCTGCACGATGGCGATATCCGAAAAGATGATGTTGAGCACAATGTCGAATTTGCGCGATACCGTCGAGATGAGCGGCTCGGATACGTTGCGCTGAATGTAGCTCAAGCGCACGATCAGCTCGCCCGGATTCAGCTTGACGACCGGCGAATCCTCCGCGATGAGTTCTTCGATCTTGCGGAGATTGGAGGTCGTGTGGATGAAGTTCTTGGTGATGTCCTCTCTCGGGTTGGCGAAAATGTTGAACACCTCGCCGGACTCGACCACCTTGCCGTGCTCCATAACGGCTACGCGGTGGCAGATCTCCTTGACGACCGCCATTTCATGGGTGATGATAACGACCGTGATGCCGAGGGTTTCGTTCAGGTGCTTGAGCAGCTGCAGAATCGCCTTGGTGGTCTGCGGATCGAGTGCCGAGGTAGCCTCATCGCAGAGCAGCACATTCGGGTCGTTTGCCAGTGCGCGAGCGATTGCTACACGCTGTTTCTGACCGCCGGACAGCTGCTTGGGATACGCCTCCGCCTTATCACCGATGCCGACCAGATCAAGCAACCGCTGTACTTTTTCCTCGATCTGCTGTTTGGAAAGGCCGCTGCCGCGCAGCGGATACGCTACGTTGCCGGCTACGGTGCGCGATGGCATCAGGTTGAAGTGCTGAAAGATCATGCCGATCTTCTTGCGGGCCTGCCGCAGCTCCTTTGCCGAGAGCGACAGCATATCCTGACCATCTACGATCACCTTGCCGGAGGTCGGCCGCTCGAGCAGATTGATGCAGCGCACCAACGTCGATTTACCCGCACCGGAAAAGCCGATCATACCGAAAATTTCGCCCCTGTCAATCGTCAGCGAAACATCCTGCACCGCATGAACGGTTCGCTTGCCGCTCACAAACTCCTTCGAGATATGTGACAATTTTATCAAGAAAATTCCTCCTTATTCCTCTTAAATGCGCAAAAAAGCGGGAAGCTCGCAGCTCCCCGCTTCAGAAAATACAATGAATCCGCAAGAACGCGCAGCGTCAAGCAAGACGATTCAAAGTAATTTCGTATTCTGTCGGTCAGGCAGCATCTGAGCATAATACAGCATGTTCATACACATTCGACCCGACATTCGTGCGTTTACGATGAACATTTTGCTCGCTCCTTTCCGATTCCTTACTGAATTTGTTGGTTATAGAATAGCACAGTCAATCCCCAGTGTCAACCTCGGAATTATAGGGATTTTGTTTTCTGGCGGTTTTGCCAGTTTTGTATAAATTCATCCAACAAAATCTATGGGATTTGACTGATATTTTCAGCAGTTTGCTGTAATTCAAGGCGGTCTTCTTGGCAGGCATATTGGGTGTTGTACTTTTTATCGGACTTTAACTGTTATATACTGTATATAACAATTCAATAGAAGGTGATCGCTATGGATAAAAAATTCTATGCACATACCCGTCCGATCAATGAAAACGGCGTTGAACGTACAGAATATCAGCTTCTCTCCGATCACGAGCGCGGTGTCGGCACGCTCTGCGGGCAGTTTGCCGAAGCATTCGGTGCACAAGCTGAAGGTCACGAGGCCGGTGTTCACCATGATGACGGCAAAGCAACTGCCGCATTTCAGCATCGTCTTCTGGATAATGGTCCAAAGGTCGATCATGCAACCGCCGGTGCACGAAACATCATGTTGTCAAACAATCTGCTCTTAGCCGCTTGTGTCATGGGGCATCACAGCGGTTTGCCGGATTTAGGCAGCACAAATGACCCGGAAGGCACACCCACCTTCACCGGCAGAATAAAAAAGTGGGGCACTCCCGCTATTCCGCCGCTCGACCCGGATTATCCCATTCCGCCGGTACGCCTGCCGCAGCGTCCGGTCACCAGGCCGTCGCTTTCCGAGTCATTCCGCACGCGCATGCTGTACTCCTGTCTGGTGGACGCGGATTATCTGGATACCGAGCGATTCATGAAAGGCGATATGCCGCGCGGCACCGGAGATTCGCTCGAAACCCTGCTCACCCGCTTACAGGCCAAGCTAAACGCATGGGACAACCCGACTTCCGCGCTGAACAAGCTCCGTCAGCAGATCTTGCAGGCGTGCGTTTCCGCCGCAGCCAATCCCAAGGGCATTTACACGCTTACGGTTCCGACCGGCGGCGGTAAAACGACCAGTTCTCTCGCATTTGCGCTGCATCACGCCGTTGAACACGGTATGAAACGTGTGATTTATGTTGTACCGTACACCTCCATCATCGAGCAGAATGCCGATGTTTTCCGCGGTATTTTAGGCGATGAGAACGTACTCGAGCATCACTCCGGTGTACAGTTCGAGAACGATGAGGAAAACGGCAATCCCGATCCCAAGGCACTGGCCGCCGAAAACTGGGACAGCCCGCTCGTTATCACAACCGCCGTTCAGTTTTTCGAGTCGATGTACGCTAACCGTTCCTCACAGTGCCGCAAGCTGCACAATCTGGCAAACAGCGTGATTATTTTCGATGAAGCGCAAATGCTTCCGCTGTGCCATCTGATGCCGTGCGTCGCGGCCATCGGCGCTCTGGTAGAGCAGTTCGGCGCAACTGCCGTGCTGTGTACGGCTACCCAGCCGGTACTCGGCGATTTGATTCAGCGATTCGCACCGTCGCATACGGTTTCCGAGATTTGCCCGCAGATTCCGTTCTATTTCGACAAATTCCGCCGTGTAACGTTCCGGCAAGTCGGTGTCCTCGAGGATGACGCACTCGCCGAATTGCTGTGCGCACATGAGCATGTCCTTTGCATCGTCAATTCCCGCAAAGCGGCGCAGTCCATTTTCTCGAAATTGCCGGAGGAAGGCAGTTTCCATCTGTCCACATTGATGGTTCCGGCACACCGCCGTACGGTGCTCGAGGAAATCCGACGCCGACTAAATGACGGTTTGCCCTGCCGTGTCGTATCGACTTCTCTTGTTGAAGCCGGTGTTGACATAGATTTCCCCGCCGTTTACCGCGAACTGGCGGGTCTGGATTCCATTCTGCAGGCCGCCGGACGCTGCAACCGTGAGGGCAAGCGTGCCGCAGAGGACAGCATTGTTACCATTTTCCGCCGCACGGAGAAGGCTCCGCCGCTGTTTGGACAAGCCATCGGCGCGACAAATATTGCGCTGGATAACAATGCCGATCCCGCTTCTCTGCAGACAATGGAGAACTATTTCCGCGAACTGCGCAAGCTGAACGGTTCCGCGATTGATAAAATCGGCGTGATCGACGCGTTTGAGCGTGGACGCGGCGGCTCTCTGTATCCGTTCCGCACAATTGCCGAGAATTTTCGCATGATCGACAACGACACACGCACAGTTTATATTCCGTGGAAGGACGGTTCTGAACTCATCGAGCGGCTTTGCGATGGTGCGTGCTCTAAAAAGCTGTATCGGCAGCTTGGGCAGTACGCCGTGCAGGTGTATGATGCGCATTTTCAGGCACTGTACGACGCCGGTGCGCTTCAAACCGCCGATGAAACCAATGCTCTGGACGACCGCAGTGCTATTCTGTGCGATCTGTCACTGTATGATGAGAAAACCGGTCTGTCGCTCAAGGCAGACAGCGGTCAGGCGTTTTTCGGGTAATTTTTCGCGTAAAAAGGAAAACGGGAGAATGTGGTAACATTCTCCCGTGCTTCCTTAATTATCTCAAATTAGATTTCAATCCACGTCTAATGACGACAAATACACTATAACAGTTTCTGATTTATTTTGTCAAGTTTCTTTACCCTGCCTTATTATTTCATTTGCATAAATTTAATTATCTCATATTAGGAAATATTACTGTTGTAATCAACAGTGTAAAGCGATATAATGTAATCGTAGATAAGGGAGCTTGCTACCCTATCTATCCAACAAATCACACCGAAGCCCTGTCACATATTCCACTCTCTGTTGATGCAAGGAAATATTTGGCAAGGCTTCATAAAGGAGGGAAATATACCAATGTCAATTCAAGTTGAAGTAAGCGGTCCATACGCTCTATTCAGCCGACCCGAAATGAAGACCGAACGCGTCAGCTATGACTGCATGACACCCTCGGCGGCACGCGGGTTGCTGGAAAGTATTTACTGGCATCCCGGTCTTCGCTGGATCATCGACCGCATTCATGTCTGTGCGCCGATTCACTTCACCAACATCCGCCGAAATGAGGTGAAGGACACCATTAACGCGCGTTCGGTCAAGGCGTGGATTGCAAAACCCAAGGGTGAGCTGTACCTTGCTGCATCGGAAAGCATTCAGCAGCGTGCCGCCATGGTGCTGCGCGATGTCCACTATGTCATCGAAGCACACTTTGAAATGACCGACAAGGCTGCGCCGACCGACAATCCCGGCAAGTTTCAGGACATTATGAAACGCCGTCTGCGCCGCGGACAGTGCTACAGCATGCCCTACTTCGGCACACGGGAATTTCCGGTAAAGTTTGAGCTTTGTGAACAACTTCCGCCTTGTCCGGAGAAGCTGCTTGGTGAGCACGATCTCGGCTGGATGCTGCTCGACATGGATTACAGCGATCCCGCCAATATCACACCGATGTTCTTCCGCGCCAAGCTGATAGACGGTGTCATGGAGGTTCCCCCGATTCACAGTGCGGAGGTGGTCAAATGATTTTGCAGGCGCTGACGCAATATTATGATGCCCTCAATGCCCGCGGTGAAATTGATGCGCCCGGCTGGGGCAGACCGAAAATCAGTTATGCGCTCCAGCTGCGGGAAAACGGTGAACTCGCCCAGGTTATTTCGCTGCTGCACGAAGCAGAGGCAGGCAAAAAGAAAGTGCTCCGACCGCGGGAGGATATTCATCTGCCGGCGGCAGTCAAGCGTTCTTCCGGTGTCACGTCCAACTTTATGTGGGATAATTCGGCATATCTGCTTGGCGTAGACGCAAAAGGCAAACCGGAGCGCAGTCTGCAATGCTTTCACGCCGCCGCCGAGCTGCACCGCAAGCTGTTAGACACCGTGGACTCTCCTTTCGCACACGCAATTCTCTCCTTCTTTGATGCATGGCAGCCTGCCGAAGCTGCACAGCACCCTGCTCTTGTCGATGATTACGACAAAATCATTGCCGGTGCCAATCTGGTATTTTATGTGAACGGACAATATCCGGCAGATGATCCGGTCATCTGCGCTGCATGGCAGGCGCATTATGACAGTGACTCCGATGCACCCAAACAGCAATGTCTTGTCACCGGCGAACTCGACGAGATTGCCGCCGTTCATCCTGCCATCAAAGGTGTGCGTGATGCGCAGTCCAGTGGCGCCGCACTTGTATCGTTCAACGCACCCGCCTTCTGTTCCTACGGTCACGAGCAGAACTACAACGCACCTGTTGGCAAGCACGCTGCATTTGCTTATACGACGGCGCTCAATCACCTGCTGGCTGACCGCGAGCATACGCAGTACATCGGCGACACCACTGTCGTTTGCTGGGCGGAGACCGCGGAACCGCAGTATACTGATTTTTTCAGCTGCCTTATGGGCAATAACACGCAAAGCTGGTCGGATAATGACTTATTCGCTGCGCTCAAACACCTTGCAGACAGCGAACCGTGTCAGGAATTAAATCTTGATCCTGACCGTGCATTCTACATTCTCGGTCTGGCACCGAATGCTGCGCGTCTGAGTGTGCGATTCTTCTATAAAAACACGTTTGGTGAATTGATGAAGAACGTCAACGCGCACTATGAACGTCTGGAAATCAAGCGTCCGGCGAAGGCGCCTGCCGGCTTTTTGCCGCTGTGGCAGCTGCTTGCCGAAACCGTCAACCAGAGTGCCCGCGACAAAAAGCCGAGTCCGGTTATGGCCGGTGCGACTGCCCGCGCCGTCTGGAACAATGACCGCTATCCGGCTGCACTGCTGAACGGTGTTATGCTCCGTATCCGCGCAGATTCTGAGATAAACTGGCGGCGTGCCGCAATTATCAAGGCATATTACCTAAAAAACAAGGACAAGGACTGTCCCGAGGAGGTTTTAACTGTGAGCCTGAATGAATCCAGCACCAATATCCCTTATGCGCTCGGACGGCTGTTCTCGGTGTATGAAGCCGTACAGCAGGCGGCAAATCCGGGCATCAACGCTACTATCAAGGATAAATACTTCAACTCCGCTTCGTCTATCCCCGCGACTATCTTCCCTATTCTTGACAAGCTCTGTCAGAAACATCTGCGTAAGCTGCGAATCGATCAGCAAATTTATTTTAATAAGCAAATCGGCCAGATCATGGATATTCTGCACGAAGAGTATCCCGCTCGGCTGAACCTGCCGCAGCAAGGCTCATTTGACCTCGGTTACTACCATCAGACACAGAAGCGTTACACTAAAAAGGAGGACAAGTAAATGGAACCCATCAAAAACCGCTATGAATTTGTAATCTTTTTCGACGTGGAAAACGGCAATCCGAACGGCGATCCGGATGCGGGCAACATGCCGCGTATCGACCCGGAAACCGGCTACGGTCTGGTGACCGATGTATGCCTCAAGCGCAAAATCCGCAACTATGTGGAAATGGCCAAGGAAGGCGAATCCGGCTACCGCATTTACGTCAAGGACGGTGTACCGCTCAACCGCAGCGATGCAGAAGCCTGCGCTTATGTCGGTATAGCGCCGGACAAGCTCAAGGATGCAAAGAAGAAGGACGACCAGCTGGACAGCAAGCTACGCGACTTTATGTGCCAGAATTTCTACGATATTCGCACATTCGGTGCAGTTATGACCACCTTTGTCAAGGGTGCACTCAACTGCGGACAGGTGCGCGGTCCGGTGCAGCTTGGCTTTGCCCGCAGTGTGGATCCTATTGTTCCGCAGGAAGTCACGATCACCCGTGTTGCCATCACCACCGAGGCTGACGCGGAGAAAAAGGGCACCGAAATGGGCCGCAAGTACATCGTGCCTTACGGTCTGTACCGCGCGGAAGGCTATGTTTCCGCTAACCTCGCCCGCAAGACGACCGGATTCTCTGAGGCTGACCTTGAACTGCTGTGGACGGCAATCATCAACATGTTCGAGAACGACCATTCGGCTGCTCGCGGCAAGATGGCTGTACGCCAGCTGATTGTGTTCAAGCATGATTCCGAGCTTGGCAACGCACCCTCGCACAAGCTGTTTGATCTGGTTCATGCCGAGCACAACGAAGGCGTGATTGCACCGCGTGCGTACACGGACTACACCATCACGGTTGACGAAGCCAACCTGCCGGACGGCGTGACCTGCAAGGTGCTGGGGTAATCTACGCCGAGGAGGACTTCCTCCAGCTCTCCGGTTTGCAGCATTTCGCATTCTGCCGTCGGCAGTGGGCGCTCATCCATGTGGAGCACCAGTGGGCAGAGAATTACCGCACGGTGGACGGCTCGATTCTGCACGAGAAAGCGCACGGCGGCGGCACAGAAAGCCGCGGCGACCTGCTGATTGTTCGTGCCATGCGTATCCATTCGGCGGTACTCGGTGTGTCCGGTGAATGCGATGTGGTAGAATTTCATCGCTCGGAAAACGGCGTTACCCTGCAGGGACGAGACGGACTGTGGTCGCCGTTTCCAATCGAATACAAGCGCGGCAAGCCCAAGCCGCACGACGCGGACGAGCTGCAGCTGTGCGCTCAGGCGATGTGTCTTGAGGAAATGCTGTGCTGTCAGATTTCCGACGGTGCGCTGTTCTACGGTGAGCCGCGCCGACGGACGCCGGTTGCATTTACAGACGAACTGCGTCAGCGTGTGCGCGACAGCCTTGCCGAAATGCACGACTATCTGCGCCGCGGCTGCACGCCTAAGGTAAAACCGCAGAAAGGCTGCTCGGCCTGCTCGCTCAAGGAATTGTGTTTGCCCGAGCTGATGAAGGCGAAACCTGTCTCCGGCGCTCATGGGCGCGTGCGCAATCGTCAATCGGTCGCTCCCTTCGCGGGAGCGTGGATTGAAATGCATCACTGCCGTCGCTACACTTACCCGCAAACGTCGCTCCCTTCGCGGGAGCGTGGATTGAAATTTAACTGACATTTGCGAGTTATCCCAGTAATAGGTCGCTCCCTTCGCGGGAGCGTGGATTGAAATGATGTACTTCCGCAGCTCTTTTCCGCTCAAGCCGCACGTCGCTCCCTTCACGGGAGCGTGGATTGAAATGCTGCGTGTCGTTTTGCCGTTTTCCGTAATCTCGGTCGCTCCCTTCGCGGGAGCGTGGATTGAAATAAGCGAAAAGTGAAGATTGAGCTTGCGAAGCGTGGTCGCTCCCTTCGCGGGAGCGTGGATTGAAATATACACCATGCGGCTTTACCTGCTCCCGGTCTGCCGTCGCTCCCTTCGCGGGAGCGTGGATTGAAATGTCTTGGTGTGGTCAGCACAATACGCACGAATCGTGTCGCTCCCTTCGCGGGAGCGTGGATTGAAATTACCAACACCAGCGGTACCGCAGGCGGCTACAAGGTCGCTCCCTTCGCGGGAGCGTGGATTGAAATACGCAGTCCACACATATACAACAGTTACATTTCTCGTCGCTCCCTTCGCGGGAGCGTGGATTGAAATACTGGCTAAGGGTGCGCTGCGTGTCGGTAAGGAGTCGCTCCCTTCGCGGGAGCGTGGATTGAAATATGCGTTGCCCGTACCACTTCTCGACCGCGAGAAAGTCGCTCCCTTCGCGGGAGCGTGGATTGAAATATAGCGCCGGATAAATTATCTTACTCCAATATGTCGCTCCCTTCGCGGGAGCGTGGATTGAAATGATAAATGGTTTTGACTGTTGTTCACGCTATCTGCGTCGCTCCCTTCGCGGGAGCGTGGATTGAAATATTGGTCGTGTTGCTGGTATCAAGCTGGTTATGAGTCGCTCCCTTCGCGGGAGCGTGGATTGAAATGTGACCGTGCCGGGGCCGAACGCGAGGATTGGTGTCGCTCCCTTCGCGGGAGCGTGGATTGAAATGCCGGTTTCCCTGGTCACGCGCTCCACAACCTTGTCGCTCCCTTCGCGGGAGCGTGGATTGAAATATCCTTGCGGTCGAAAAACCGCTTTTTGAGCCAGGTCGCTCCCTTCGCGGGAGCGTGGATTGAAATCGTCCTGATGATTAGGTATGCTTATCGCAAGAGAGTCGCTCCCTTCGCGGGAGCGTGGATTGAAATCGAACAGCCATCCTGCATATTTACGCTGCAGCTGTCGCTCCCTTCGCGGGAGCGTGGATTGAAATGCGTTACTGCGAGGTAGATTTGGATACTAACGAGGTCGCTCCCTTCACGGGAGCGTGGATTGAAATTTCTTGCCTGTCCACCGGACGGCCTCAATCACAACGTCGCTCCCTTCACGGGAGCGTGGATTGAAATCTTGATTTTCATTGTTTTACCACCTTTCAAACAGGTCGCTCCCTTCACGGGAGCGTGGATTGAAATTTACAAAGTGTACTAAAGTACACAACATCGCCCCGTCGCTCCCTTCACGGGAGCGTGGATTGAAATGTCGTGTCCAGCTCCTCGTACTTGTGCAGCCGTCCAGTCGCTCCCTTCACGGGAGCGTGGATTGAAATGATGAAGGTGATGCCGTAGGTGATACCGATAGCAGTCGCTCCCTTCACGGGAGCGTGGATTGAAATAAGTACCTGTGGCGACACCGGGAGAAGAATGAAGTGTCGCTCCCTTCGCGGGAGCGTGGATTGAAATCGTGTGAAGTTAGATACTCAGTATTTTAAGGTTGATCGTCGCTCTCTTCGCGGGAGCGTGGATTGAAATTGTTGCTTATGCTGGATTGCTGGTCGGTACGGTGGTCGCTCCCTTCGCGGGAGCGTGGATTGAAATCTCACCGACTACAAGGCACAGCTGAATGCCTAGTCGCTCCCTTCGCGGGAGCGTGGATTGAAATTACGAGAAGATGCGGAAACTCTATGCCCTCACGAGTCGCTCCCTTTGCGGGAGCGTGGATTGAAATTGCATCAAGCGGTGCTACCATTCTTCCACCTCCGTCGCTCCCTTCGCGGGAGCGTGGATTGAAATGGAAGATTGCCGCCATAGCGGTCTGGGATGCAGCTGTCGCTCCCTTCACGGGAGCGTGGATTGAAATCGTAAATTTGGGTGGTTGCTATATTCTCGTGGCGTCGCTCCCTTCGCGGGAGCGTGGATTGAAATTCGTAGCGGTTGGTGCTCAGACCAACAGTTTCGCGTCGCTCCCTTCACGGGAGCGTGGATTGAAATTTCTGCAAGGCAGATCGTGTGCTCGGTCACTACGCGTCGCTCCCTTCGCGGAAGCGTGGATTGAAATGAGGTATACGAGATTGCCGCGCCGGAGGGTTATGTCGCTCCCTTCGCGGAGCGACACAGATAGCCGCATCGCCTCCCTCCCGTCCAACCTCGCCCCGGTCCCCATCCCTCACAATCTTTCACCCACCCCGACCAAAACATTTGCACATGTCATGACACATGTGCTATAATAACTCCAATACCGCTATTGACAGCGCCGCACAGATTGCTGCGGCGTTTTGCCGGGGAAGGAGAAAAATCAAATGAAAGCATACTTTGACAGCATCGAAAAGGAGGTTCCGGAGCAATTACAGCAGGTTTTCCTTAATCGCCGCGATACGGCTGTCATTACGATCGACATGCACGATGGACACCTGTCAACCGATCCGGACTGTCCATGTCCGTCTCCGCGAGGACGTGAGATCATCGAACCGCTCAATCATTTCATGAACGAAGCACGCGCGCTCGGTCTGCCAATCATCCATGTCCGCTCAACGCTGCGTAAGGGCGGTGCAGACGAAAAGCTGTTTCCGTCTGCGTGGCGCATGGTGTTTCCGGTTACGGTCGGTGAGATTCCCAACATCGCAGAGCACGCCATCGAAGGCACACGCTGGAACAGAATGTCCATCGACGTACACGACGAGGACTACATGGTAACGACCAAAAAGCGCCTGAGCGCGTTCTATCCGACCGATCTGGAACTGCTGCTGCGCAACCTCGGCATCCGCCGCGTGGTGCTCACCGGCTGCATGACCGACTGCTGCGTTATCAACACCGCCTTCGATGCCGCAAACCGCGACTTCCGCGTCGTCGTGCCGCGCGACCTCACCCGCGGCTCCGAGCACCTCGAAGAGCCTGCGCTGCGCATGATCTCGCTGCATCTGGGACTTGTCGTGGATTCGGATGCGCTGCTGGATGAATGGCGCTCTCAGGACTAAATGCATACCTGAAATTACATATAAACAAGAAAACAAGGTGACACAAAATGAAAATCGGCAGAACAGAGAAAATCTGGCTGGCGTCTGTGCTGTTCTTCTGGGTATTCTATAATTTCCCGGGATTCCCACCCTACGGCAGCGAGACCGCCTGCATCATACACGGTCTGATCAGCTTTGTCGGCACGGTGCTGTCCGTGTATATCGGCTGCAAGCTGACCGAAAAGGAGTATCCTCTGATTGAGGACGAGGAACAGGGCGAAACAGCAGAGAATATGACGCCTGCCGCTTCCGAAACGCAAAAAGAATCGGACAAATAAAGGATAACAGAGAAAATGACAACACAGGGTTTACTTTCAGGCAAAACGGTATGGATCGTTTTTGCGGCATATTTTCTATTTTTGATCGCTATCGCACGCTACACCACATGGAAGGAAAAACGTGACGCTGGCAAGGTCGATCTGCAGGGTGGCCGGTTCAAGTGGCCGGTCATGGTCATGACCTATATCGCCTCCTGCATGAGCGTCTGGGTATTTTTCGCAGGCCCGGGCGCATATTACCGCTACGGACTGGGCTACTTCTTCTCGGAGATGTGCATCTACTCCATGTTCCCAATCATCTGCTACTTTACAATGACCAAGGTATGGCTGGTCAACCAGCAGAAGCACTTCACCACTCCGGCAGATTTCTTCTTCTGCCGCTACAAGTCCAAGGCGCTGACCGTTATCATCGACATTGTTTACATTATCTGCGCCGTGCCGTTTATCTCGGCGGTACTGGTAGCCGGCGGACGCGCGGCTGAGGTAGCCACCGGCGGCGCGGTATCCTCGCAGACGTTTACGCTCATTTGCGGCATTATCATGACGGTATTCGTCATGCTCGGCGGTGTAAAATCCACCGCACTGGCGGATGCTGTACAGGGTTGGTTCTTCATTCTGGCGTTGTGGGCAATTATTTTCGTAACGCTCAAGATCGTATTCAACGGCTCGATCATCGAGGCGTTCCAGACCGTCCGTGTTCAGACGCCGGACTGGTTCTCCTACCCTGGTCCGATCGGTATCTGCACCTATCCGTCGCGCGTCAGCTATCCGCTTGCGTGTGCATTCGGCTACACGCTGCTGCTGCCGCAGGTGTTCGTGCGCTCCGGCTATTACAGCGCGGGTCTGAAGGACCAGCGTCAGATGGCGTTCCTTGCACCGTTCCTGCAGATCATCGTCTGGGGCGGCACGATGCTCATCGGTCTGGTCGCGCTGGCTGCCATGCCTGACCTTACCAGCTCGGAAACCGAACTGGTTATCCCGTATATGTGCAACATCATCGCGGGTACGCACGGTCTGCTCGCGCAGATTCTGATGATCGTGTTCCTCATCGGCGTACTGGCGGTCGGTCTGTCCACCGCAAATGCGCTGCTGATGGTCATGTCCTCTATCATCTACAAGGACCTGCTGGTCGGTATCGGTCACTGCAAATTCAAGACATCCGAAACCTCGGTTATCCGCGTGGTAATTCTGCTGTTCGGTGCCGTAACGGTTGCCGTATCGCTCATGCACTGGGAATACGTCTACAATCTGATGATTTTCGCGGACTCCCTGGTCGAATCGCTGTTCCCGGCACTGGTATTCGGCATTTATTGCAAGTGGGCAACCCGAAAAGCCGCTATCACCTCGATTTCGGTCGGTGCGATCATCATCTGCCTGACCTTCTTCGTCTGGGATCTCGGCTATGTGTGGTACGGCACGATCGGTCTGGCGACCGCGTTCGTGCTGATGTATGTAGTCTCTAAGCTGACAAAGGATGACCCGAAGGACAGCGAGGACTTTTACGAGGCGCTTGACTCCGGTCACAGACGCTTCATGCGCATCAAAGCAAAAATCAAGTAACGGCAGGAGGGCGAAATCCCATGACACGATTTACGCTCAATGGCACACAAATCGAGGTGCAGGACGGTGAAAACCGCACATTGCTCGAATATCTCCGCAATGTAAAGTGCATGAAGGGCACAAAAGAAGCCTGCAGCACCGGTCACTGCGGCGCGTGCAGCGTGCTGGTGGACGGCAGACTGGCACGTTCATGCGTGACGCTCGTGCGCCGACTGGACGGCAAAGCCGTTGAGACCATCGAAAATGCACCGAACGACACCATGCTGCAGGTGATTCAACACTCGTTTCTCGATGTCGGCGCTGTGCAGTGCGGCTTCTGCACACCGGGCATGGTGATGGCGACAAAGGCGCTGCTGCTGCACCATCCGGCTCCGACCGAGCCGGAAATCTGCGACGGACTGAAAAACAACTACTGCCGCTGCACCGGCTATGTCAAGATTATCGAGGCGGTCAAGCTGGCAGCGGCGCGGCTGCGCGGGGAAGATCCGGATATTGACAGCTTCCGCAGCCATGAAAGCACGGTTATTGTGGTTGGTGAAAATCAGGTCGTGCCCGAAATCACCGGTTCCGCGGTTGGTAAGTCGGTCTGGGATGTGGACGGCATGGACAAGACCGGCGGCAAACTGAAATTCTGCGACGACTACACCTCGGAGGACATCGGCGCGGATACCCTGCTGCATGGTGCATTTGTCTGGGCGCCGGCGCCGCACGCAAAGATCAACGCGGTGGACTACTCCGCCGCCGAACAGGCGGAAGGCGTGGTGCGCATCGTGACGGCGGCTGACGTGCCCGGCATGAATAAGGTCGGCACATGGACGCCGGAGCAGCCGGTCTTTTGCACGGATGAGGTGCGGTTTCTCGGTGACCATCTCGCGCTGGTTGTCGCGGATACGGCGGCGCACGCGAGAGCGGCTGCCAAACTGGTTAAAATCGACTATGAGGAGCTGCCCGGTATCTACACCATGGCGGACGGCTACCGCAAAAACAGCTTCATCGTACACACCGGCCGCGTCAGCGGCGATGTGGAGCAGGCAAAGCAGCGGACGGACATCGTCAAGCTCAATGTCTCCAAGGATATCGAGCCGCAGGAGCACGCCTGCATGGAGCCGGTTTCGGCCATCGGCATGGTGCAGGACGGCAAAACGATTCTCTATTCCTGCACACAGGCGCCGTTTGAAATCCGCAGTATGCTGGCAAAGATTCTGGACAAGCCGGAGGAGGATATCCGCGTTATCGTCACGCCGCTCGGCGGCGGCTTCGGTAAAAAATGCGACTCATTTCTCGAAGCACCGGCGGTTGTTGCCGCTCATGCCTGCGGCAAGCCGGTCAAGATTACGCTGACGCGCAAGGAGGATTTGATCCTCACCACCAAACGCCACGGCTACCATACGGATTACGAGATCGGCTTTACGCCGGACGGCAAGTTCCAGTATCTGGACTGCCGGATGTTCTCAGACGGCGGACCGTACGAGTGCGAAAGCTACGGCACGCTGATGACCGGCGCGCTGATGAGCGGCGGCCCGTACATCATTCCCAATGTCAAGGTGGAAGGCTCGGCGATCCGCAACAATAATCTGCAGGGCGGCGCGTTTCGCGGCTACGGCATCAATCAGGCGGCGATTTCGATTGAGACCGCGATGGATATGATGGCGGAAAAGCTGGGTATCGACCCGTTTGAACTGCGCCGGCGCAATGCCGTCTATCCGGGTGCGACCTCGGTCGGCGGTGAGGTGCTCAAATACAGCATGGGTATGATGGATACCATCAATCAATGCGAAAAAAGCCTGAAAAAAGCGCTCAAAGAGTACGAAGGCCAGTATCCCAAGGGCAGCAAGGTGCTTGGATGGGGCATGGCCTCGGGATTTAAGAATGTCGGCATCGGCAAGGGTATTTTCACCGATGACGGTGCGTGCAGGCTGATTCTGCAGGGCGACGGCCGCCTGCATATGATCGTTTCCGGCACGGATATGGGACAGGGCTTCCGTACAGCCATGACGCAGATCGCGGCGGAAACGCTCGGCATGGATATCGCGGATATTTACATCACCAACGGCGACACCGAGCTGACCATCCCGACCGGCGAGTCGGTTTCCGAGCGTCAGACGCTGTGCGGCGGCCGTGCGGTATATGAGGCGTGCGTCAAGCTCAAGCAGGATTTAGACAGCCGTCCGTGGCGGCCGGGCGAGGAACGCCGCGCGGAATACTATTATGCATCCGACCCGTGCTTCGCCATCGGCGATTTTGAGGGCGCGAAAAAGCGCGGTGCAAAATACCGCAACTTTCCGGCATATGCGTATGCCACGCAGGCCGCTATCGTCGAGGTGGACAAGGAGACCGGCAAGGTTCGTCTGCTCAAAATCATCGCGGCACACGATGTCGGCCGCGCCATCAATCCGCATATCATCGAGGGACAGATGCACGGCTCCTGCTCGATGGGACAGGGCTACGCACTGACCGAGGGTTATCCGACAAGGAACGGCTATCCGGTCAAGACGCTGTACCGCCAGCTGGGTCTGCCGCGTGCCGAGGATACGCCGGATTACGAGATTATTTTAATCGAGGACCCGGAACCGCAGGGTCCGTTCGGTGCCAAGGGCATTTCCGAGGTTGCGACCGTGCCCGTCACACCGGCGATTCTCAATGCCGTGTCGCGTGCCATCGGCGTGCGCATCAATAAGGTTCCTGCGTCGCCCGAGGTCGTGCTCGAGGCCATCCGCACCGGCAAGTGCGAGGTGCCGACCATGGAGCAGCAGCTTCAGGCGCTCAAGAAGGATTGCGAATGTCACCGTCCATCGGACGGTGTGCAGTGAAATTGTCGTTGTTGACAATGACAGTCGAAACAGCATCACCACCCATAGTGCAAAGACCCGGAATCTTTTTCGGAAGATTCCGGGTCTTTGCCGTTTTCACTTATTTTCCGTCTGTTTTTTTACCGCCTCTGCGATTTTGCGATACTCCGGCACATCCACGTCATACTGCTCTGCCAGACGCACAACCTGATAAATCAGACCATCCACCTCGGACTGCTTGCCGGCTTCCATATCGCGCTGCATAGAGGTAGACGCAGTCGGTGCAAGTGCGTCCAGAATGCGCAGGTTGCGCTCGACCAGTTCCCCCGGCCTGCTCTCCAGCGGAATACCCATCTTGTTCGCTATCGCAGCGACCTCTTTTATCAGGCGCACAAAGCTGTCGCGCACCTCGCCCGGATGCTGCATTTCCGCAGCTTTCGCGTGATAATACTGTCCGCAGGCCGCATTCGGCGACACATATGCAAATTTGAGCAGCGTGTCGCGCTCGACATAGGGAGAATAAACCGGGTCGATTCCGGCGTTTTTGAGGTCTGTCTCGACCTGCTGCAGCACCGGATGGTCGATCTTGTGGCTCGGCAGTCCGTACACGATACGGCAGATTGCGCCGTGCTTCTGAATGACACCCGGCGCAATCCTGTTGGCCGAAATGTAGATGCAGCCGTCTGTAACGAGCAGCTCAGGCAGCTCTGCCTGCAGGGTACGGCCTGTGCCGTAGATGTTGAGCACCGGAATAACTACCGTGTCCTTGCCTGCTGCCTTGCGGATGAACGGTACGGTATCCGCGAGAGAGTATCCTTTGACACACACGAAAATCACATCCGGCGCGGGAGCGCCCTGCTCCCGCGCGGCAAGAAAGCCGTCCATGTCGATTGCCTTGACCGGAATGCTCTCGCGCTCATTTTCTCCGGATACAAGCGTCAAGCCGTGCTCCTGCAGGACCGCAAGATGCTTTCCGCGTGCAATAAGCGTGGTATCCGCACCGGATTTGCTCAAATACGCGCCTACCGGTCCGCCAACGCCACCGGCACCGATAATCATATAACGCAGCTTCATCCTCTGTTCCTCCGATTGCTTTTTCTGCATTATAGCACAAAATCGGCAATGTATCCACAAGTCTGTGGATATCTCTGTGCAGCGTGTGATTCTCCGCTTCTGTCATTGCATTTGTTCCCTTTTCACGATATAATGATTCTATATATACTTTCTCACCCGTCTAATTTGTTCGACAAAATTCGACAGCCTGCAAGGAGGTCATTGCACATGGCTGGCAACCCCAAAAAGAAAAGCACCGGCATCGTCAACGCCGCCATTGGCGCGCTGGCAGTCGTGCTGGCTATATTGATTGTCTGGATGATGAACCTCGTTGCCGGTATTCAGGGCACCGCGCGTATCATCAACTACGCCGGACTCGTGCGCGGCATGATCCAGCGTATCGTCAAGCTGGAAATCTCCGGTCAGCCGCAGGACGGCATGCTCGCAGATATTGACGCGTTTATCGACGGACTGCGCTTCGGCAGCGACGAGCTCAACCTCGTGCGGCTGAACAATGATGCCTTCCAAAGCAAAATGCAGGAGCTGGACGACTATTTTCAAGCACTCAAGCAGGAGATAGGCCGCGTGCGCGCAGTCGGGTCAAATAACACGGACATCATTCCCATAAGCGAAACCTTTTTCGGCATCTGCAATGACGCGACCGGTCTGGCAGAGGCGTACTCACAGCGCAAGGCAACCTCGCTTTCCATTCTGGAGAAGTACATCACAGCGGATATCGTCGTGCTCATGCTGCTGATCGGCTACCAGCTGTTTCAGGCGCTGCGCACGGCTACGATGAACCGCGCTCTGCAGCATAAGGTCTATCTGGATGCCGCGACCGGTCTCCCCAACAAGAACAGGTGCGAGGAGCTGCTCGACGATCCGACGCCGCCTGCACCCGAAACCGGTGTGTGCAGCTTTGACCTGAATAATCTGCGCCGCATCAACAACAGCATGGGCCATGAGACCGGTGACGCATACATCCGGCGGTTTGCGGTCGCGCTGCGTGCGGCCATGCCCGAGGAGCATTTTGTCGGCCGTGCAGGCGGCGATGAGTTTCTCGCGGTAACGCACGGACTGGATGCCGATGCGCTGCAGAAATTGCTCTCCCATGTCCGTAAACAGCTTGCCGAGGAGTCCCGACAGCATCCGGATACACCGCTCAGCTATGCAGTCGGCTTTGCGCTTGCATCGGACAATCCGGACAGCAATATGCGCGATCTGTTTGACCTTGCGGACAAAAACATGTACATCAACAAAAACCACGTCAAGCGCGAGGAAGCCGCCGCCGAAAAGCGGCTGGATTTTCA
Source organism: Butyricicoccus sp. AF18-9LB (assembly GCF_027684505.1). NCBI lineage: Bacteria > Bacillati > Bacillota > Clostridia > Eubacteriales > Butyricicoccaceae > Butyricicoccus > Butyricicoccus sp. AF18-9LB. Next base: position 14,091 of record NZ_JAQCWA010000016.1, on the reverse strand, counting down.
GCTGTTGAAGCAGGTCAACCACCTGCACCGCAGCTTTTCCGACTGCCTGTACTGCGATGCGCGTCTGGACACCTACCGCACCATCCGCGCGTGCGAGAGCTTTTTTCTGGCATCGGACGGCAGCTACACCGGCGCTGTTGAGCAGATTGCCGAGGAACAGGCTGCTAAAAGCGAGCGCAGCCGCGTCCGTTCTGCGCTGCAGCTTGACGTACTGCAGCGCAGCCTGCACAGCGCAGAGGATACCCTCGAACTGCAGTACAACGCGGCCGAGGAAAGCCGCTACAGCCGTTTGACCGTTCTTCCGATTGACTGGGACAGAAACGGCAGGCTGCATCATTTCATCCTCGCATTCGAGACCATTCGGCTGAACGCCGACCAAGCCATCGACCCGAAGGAGCAGCTGACGCTGTACTACGAGCAGCTAAAGCAGTCTATCCTTGAGAACGACAGCTATGTGGACGCGCTGCTCGATATGGCAGGCACAATCTACACGGTAAACCTCACGCGCGACACCCTCGAGCGCAACATTTCACCTGCCGGCAAGAGTGATTCGGACCGGGCGCTGTTCCTCGACTACCCGCTTCCCTGCGCCTACCGCGACTACTGCGATGAGTACCGCAAGCGCGTCACACCGGCAACACTCGGCAGCTACCGCACGGCAGATACCAGTGCCCGTCTGCTCAAGCGCTTTGCCGCCGGTGAAAAACACATCACGGTGGAGTACTGCGTGCAGGAGGATGACGGCGCTATCCGCTGGGTACAGAAAACCGTGCTGATGACGCAGACTACCGTGTTTGATCCGGAAATCAATGCCGAAATGCCGATGGTCACGGCGATTATCCTGCTGCAGGATACCTCGCAGATGCACGCCCGCGACGAGCAGGAGAACGCCCGTCTGCAGGCCGCCTTCGATGAAATGCGTATTGCGAACCGCACCAAAACCGAATTTCTCTCACGCATGAGTCACGATATCCGCACACCGCTCAACGGCATTATCGGTCTGCTGCAGGTGGACGAAACCCACTTTGATGACAAGGCGCTGCTGCTGGAAAATCACAAAAAAATGCAGATTTCCGCCAATCACCTGCTGTCGCTCATCAACGATGTGCTGCAGATGAGCAAACTGGAGGAGGGCACGACAGTCCTCACGCATGAGCGTATCAGTCTGGTGGAGCTGACCCGCGATATCATTACCATTATCGTCGGCCGCGCTGAAGAAGCCGGCATTGAGTGGGAGTACGAAAAGGACAAATGCATCATTCCGTACCCGTATATTTACGGCAGTCCGCTGCATCTGCGGCAGATTTTCCTCAATATTTACAGCAACTGCATCAAATACAACCGTCCCGGCGGTAAAATCACCACCCGTACGGACTCGCTCGGTGAACAGGACGGCAAATGCATCTACCGTTGGACGATTTCGGATACGGGTATCGGCATGAGTCCGGACTTTGTTGACCATATTTTTGAACCGTTCACGCAGGAAAAGCAGGACGCGCGCAGCTATTATCACGGCACCGGTCTCGGCATGACCATCACCAAGGAGCTTGTCGACCGGATGGGCGGCTCGATTGCGGTCACGAGTCAGCTTGGCGTCGGCTCCACCTTCGTGATCACCCTGCCGTTTGAAATTGCACCGTCTCCCGAGCAGACACCGGACGCACATGCCGCGCCGGATATCAGCATTGCAGGCTGCAGGCTGCTGCTCGTCGAGGACAATGCCCTCAACGCCGAAATCGCACAGATCCTGCTGACCGACGAGGGAGCAACCGTAACCGTCGTCACGGACGGCAAACAGGCTGTGGAAATCGTGCAGAACAATCCGCCGGACACCTTCGACGCGGTTCTCATGGATATAATGATGCCTGTGATGAACGGCATTGACGCTACGAAGACCATTCGCTCGCTCAACCGACCGGACGCGAAAACGCTGCCCATCATCGCCATGACCGCAAACGCCTTTTACGAGGATGCACAGAAGTGCCTCGCCGCAGGCATGAATGCCCATCTGGCAAAGCCGCTGCAGATAAAGAAGGTCAAGCAGACAATCGCCGAATGGGTGAAAAATAACCGATCTGCAAAAAAGGACGCGTAAAGCGTCCTCAGTCTGTCGAAAAGTCATATAGTCAGCAT
>NZ_JAQCWA010000016.1:0-11948 GCF_027684505.1 Butyricicoccus sp. AF18-9LB | reverse complement strand
CGGACGACTTTGGAACGGCCCACGGTCCGTTCCTGCTTGTCGGCGAAACTGTAGTTTCGCGACAGCCTCAAAGGACGCGTAAAGCGTCCTTTTTCATTCTACGGCCAACGCATCCTCGCTGATTACCGCCCGAATTCCCCAGGACGGCACCTTATCCGGATAGGCTTCGCCTTCGAGCATGACGAATGCCGCATCGTACTTTGGACGCTTTTTCGGGTAGATGCCGAGTCCGTCCGTGAAGTACAGCAGGCCGCGCAGATGGCGGAACGCGCCTTCGGCGTTTAAGCGGTCAACGTGCTCGAAAACCGGACGAAAATCGGTCGCAGACTGACCGATCAGTTCAAAATGCTCCATATATTCCGCAAGTTCCCGCGCATTTGTCACCTTTTTGTCCGAGCGCAGCTGATCGTCGCACTGCAGAATACGCAGGTTGAAATGCCGGAAAAAGCTGGTGTTCTCCTGCAAAAGCTCATAGGTGCGGCTGAGGAACGCGCGCACGAGTTCACCGGAGGTGGACATCGAGGTATCAATGGCAATGACGAAATCCTCTATTTTCCGCACCTCCCGCGTTTCTAACGGCTCGATCAGCGGCATATTTCCGAAATGACGCAGTCCGTAGGCGTAGTAGCCGTAGTCGAACGAATCCGCATCCACCGAGACCTCCTCCCGCAGAGCGGCAAAACGGCGCAGGAACGCGCGGAAATCAGTCGTTTTGCGGGTGGAAACGGCAAACTGCTCCCGCACAGCCTGACCGCCTTCCGCCTTGTTCGCGAAAACCGTCTCCATCGCGGTCTGCGTGCGCTCGGCCTGCTGCTGCCAGCGGCGCTCCTGCTGATCGTCGTCCTCCTTGTACCACAGCGTGTGCTCGTCTGTCGCAAACACGCGCGTGAGCGTGGCACAGTCATACGAATTCAGCCGCGTGCGGCGAAAGTGGCGATAGACCGCCTCAGCCGTCAGGACCGGCAGCTCGTCCCGCAGTTCGCGGTAGATATTCTGCCGCCGAACCGACACCTTTTCCGCCTGCAGGCAGCGGTAATCCAGCGAATCCAGCATGCTTTCGACCGCAATATCGCACGAAAGATCCCACAGGTCGGCATCGCGTCCGCGTGTCTTTCCGGGATGGCGCAGCAGACAGTGGAACAGCGTGTGCAGATAGGCGCGGTTGACGTTCGCGCGGGAGCGCTCGTACTGCTGCGCCAGCCAGGCACCGCTGAAAAACAGCACGCGCGTGTCGGTAGCGAGCGTGGGTGTATCGTAACCGTCTGCCGCAGGCAGCGCCGCCAGCGCGGAATCGAGGAACGGCAGGTTCATGTACAGTTCGGTGCGGGCGGAAAACAGGATTTCGCGTCCGATAGAAGTCCAACGGGAGAACTGCGACATAGAAAACATCACCTCACAGGTTCATCTTGCATCGTAGGGCACCCTGCCCTGCGGATTTATTGATAACTTTATATTATTTATATTATAATTCAAACGATTTGGCGCGTCCCTTGGACTGCGTTTTGCCGGCGGCTGACAGCAGAACGGACAGCGCTGCCGTCTGCTCTGCTTCGCGGGCAGACGTGCACGCGGCATCCACATCGGCGGCAGAGAGCACACCGAGCGACAGCAGGAAAGTCAAGGCAGCGGTCTCGCCTGCCTTGGCGCAGGACTGCGCCAAATTTCCGCCGTGTGCGCGCAAAACCGTAAGATACTCCGCTTTTGCGGCATCCGAGAGCACAAACGGTACGGCAAGCCGCCGCACGGCAACGCGTGCCGCGACCGCAAAATCGTGCCGCTCGAGCAGTTCGCTCAGGGCAGCATCATATTGCCGAAAATTCAGCACACCGCCGTCAAAGCACTGACGGTAGCTGTAGCCTGCACCGTGAATGCGCCGCTGAAAAATATGCGCCGGACTGAGGTCCTCCAGCTCCTCGACGTACTCGGGAAACAGCAGCCGCGCGTGCTCATCAAACCGCACATCGAGTTCTCCGGCGTACTCGCCGAGCAGCCTGGGCAGGCAGGTCGGCGCGAAAGGCGCGGCGTGCAGGATGACTTCACGCAGGCTCATGCAGTTCATCAGGGCACCGCCGCCGAATTCACTCACCGAATCAGTCAGTTCAATGCGTTCAAGGTTTCGGCAGTTATAAAATGCATAACTGCCAACACTTTTTGCATCCTTCGGGAGCGTAACCGTGCGGATAGCCGCTGCATTGTGCTTCGGCTCCGTGCCGCCGCAGGTAATACGGACAGCGAACGTGTCCCTGCCTGTCAGATCGGGGGCCCGCTCGCTGAGTACATACGCGCCGACCTCGGTGACGGGCACGCCGTCGATCTCGTCCGGCAGACGCACAATATCGTCCTGCGTTTCGCACCGCAAAAGCGCAATGCCGCCGCTCGCACTCCGCGAACAGGTCAGCCGCAGTTCGTTTTCCCCCTCGATCACGCGCATTTGCACTCGCTCCCTCGATAAATTCTCATTCTGTTACCCATTATAGCACAGTATGCAGAAAAAGACGATACTGTGGCCTTCATTCTCATGATAAGAATTTATATCATAAATAATATATTATTTTTCGCAAATTACACTTGACAATCCTCCGTTTTGCGAATATACTGTGACCATACCAAGTAAACCAACACAAACCAATGACGAAGACGAGTAGCAGGGAGACCGAACCTCCAAGAGAGCCGCAGGCGGTGTGATTGCGGCAGGCAAGGACCGTGTGAATGGACTTCAGCAGGGCAAGGCGAACGGCTGGGCCAAGTAACTGCGACGGGGACTCCACCCGTTATCAGGGGAGCGCGCATTGTTTGATGTGTGAGCAGAGTGGACGCAGTTTGCGTCAATCTGGGTGGTACCGCAAGAGCGTATTCGCTCCTGTCCCAAGAGAAATCTGGGACAGGAGTTTTTTATTTTGTAAAACAGAGTGGAGAGTGACGAATGAAGATATTCACCATCTCTCCGCTCTATCTGAAATTTGCAAAGGAGCAATCACCATGGCTAAGATCCCCCACAGACTTTATTTGACCGAAGACCAGATGCCCAAGCAGTGGTACAACCTGCGGGCGGACATGAAGGAAAAGCCGGACCCGCTGATTCATCCGGGTACGCACCAGCCGCTGCCGGAACAAGCGCTGTACCCCATCTTCTGCCAAAAGCTGGCGCACCAGGAGTTGGACAACGACACCCGCTACATTGATATTCCCGAGCCGGTGCTCGATATGTATAAGCTGTACCGTCCGTCTCCGCTGTGCCGCGCGTACAATCTGGAGAAGGCGCTGGACACCCCGGCTAAGATCTACTACAAGTTTGAGGGCAACAACACCTCGGGCAGCCACAAGCTGAATTCCGCGATCGCACAGGCGTACTACGCCAAGGAACAGGGCCTCAAGGGCCTTACCACCGAGACCGGTGCTGGTCAGTGGGGTACTGCACTCTCCGAGGCATGCGCATATTTCGGACTGGATTTGAAGGTATTCATGGTTAAGGTCTCCTACGAGCAGAAGCCGTTCCGCAAGGCTATCATGCAAACCTTTGACGCGAATGTAACGCCGTCTCCGTCCAATACGACCGAGGCAGGCCGCGCTATTCTGGCACACGATCCGACCACCGGCGGCTCGCTCGGCTGTGCGATTTCTGAGGCCGTTGAAGTGGCTACTACACACGAGGGCTACCGCTATGTACTCGGCTCCGTGCTCAATCAGGTGCTGCTGCACCAGTCCATCATCGGTCTGGAGAGCAAGCAGGCTATGGAGATGCTCGACGAGTATCCGGATATCGTGATCGGCTGTGCCGGCGGCGGCTCCAACCTCGGCGGCCTGATCTCCCCGTTCATGCAGGATAAGCTGCTCGGCAAGGCTGACCCGCGCATCATTGCGGTTGAGCCTGCGTCCTGCCCGTCCTTCACGCGCGGCAAGTACGTTTACGATTTCTGCGATACCGGCCACGTTACACCGCTGGCCCGCATGTACACGCTCGGCAACGGCTTCATGCCCGCGCCCAACCACGCAGGCGGACTGCGCTACCACGGCATGAGTCCGATCCTCTCCAAGCTGTACCACGACGGTTATATGGAGGCGGTTTCCGTCAAGCAGACCGACGTATTCGACGCGGCAGTTCAGTTCGCCAAGGTAGAGACCATTCTTCCAGCTCCGGAATCCAGCCACGCCATCCGCGCCGCAATCGACGAAGCACTCAAGTGCAAGGAGACCGGCGAAGCTAAGACCATTCTGTTCGGTCTGACCGGTACCGGCTACTTTGATATGGCAGCATACGAGGCATATCATAACGGCACCATGCGCAACCACATTCCCACCGATGAAGAACTGCAGATCGGCTTCGATACCATTCCGCCGCAGGAATAAAACGCAATATAAGGTATATGGCAGACCTCCAATTTCTCTGCTGTATATAGCCGCCTGTTCCCCCACAGGCGGCTTTGTTTTGCCGAAAACAGGTTTCCGAAAAAACTTTCAAAAAATCTGAAAATAATTGTTGACATCAGGGCCCACCCGTGATATTATAATAAGGCAGTCAGCGAGAGCGACAAAGCGAAACGCCGACAGCGAAAGAAAATAGATCATGTATGCGCCAGTAGCTCAGCTGGATAGAGTGTTTGGCTACGAACCAAAAGGTCGGGGGTTCGAATCCCTTCTGGCGTACCAGATCAACCGGTTATTTCGTTTGGAATGACCGGTTTTTCTTATTTTCTGTACAAATAGAAATCGAAGAAAAAATTTTTACCGTCTATTTACCGTCCATGCGGACATAGCAAAAGCCTCAGACATTTTACCGTCTGAGGCTTTTGTTCTATCTCTCTTTTATTAAAAACCGCGCGTTGTAAAATGAGGTTGCGCATTTAGTCAAATAAAAGGTCCACAGCGATGGCCCCTGTATTAGAATCAATTTGCGACAAAAATCCAACACAGAAAGAGGCAATCGCTATGGACTATCTCAATCATATCACAGACCACGAAAAGGCAAACACCTGGCTTACGAAGATTATGAATTACCGCAGCTTGCTGGATGCTGCATAAAAGAAAACCAGGACCTCTGAGATGAGGTCCTGGAGAAAACTTTTTGTTTTTTCGTCTGTCTACTTGACCAGGGAGCGGTTCACACGAGGAACGGACGCTTTCTGTGTCATTAACGCAGGAAGCCGAACGAACGGATAATCGGCGGCTCCTTCGCCTTGCCGTTGCAGATGGAGAAGAAGCAGATAATGCGGACGATCAGCAGCACAAGTGCCAGTACTGCGCACAGGATCGGCACGATAACGGTGAAGCACAGCAGCAGCGCCACAATACCGAGCAGAATATTCATAACGCTGAACTTAAGCGCCTGACGCACATGGAATGCCGCATACGGCGAATTATGGCTGCCAAGCAGCGCGAGAACAACGCCGAACGTACCCATCAGGTAGCAAAGCATGGCAATGACCTTGTTTTCCGAAATATCCTTGGTTGTGAACTCAGCCGTGTGGTCATACGGGTCGTACGACGGCTGCGGCGCCTGATACTGCGGCTGCTGGTAGGTCTGCTGCTGCGAAGCCTGCTGATACTGCTGCTGACTCTGCTGCTTCGGCTGTTCCTGCTGCGCAAACTCCTGCGTGTTCTGCTGCGGCTGCTCAGGCGCAGAGCATGCGCCGCCGCAAACCGGACAGAACTTGGCGGTGTCGTTTACCGGTGCACCGCACTTTGGACAGTTTTTCATAGTGGTTTACCCCCTGTTTCTGTATTGTTTTGCTTGGGTTTACTTGTTGAAGGTGATGTTGGCAAGGCCATACGAACCCCACGGAGTGCTAATATCTGTCACAATTTTCAGCTGTAATCCTTTATTCAAATCAACCTTAATGTGCTCAGTCTGCATTTCACCACTCAGAGAATAGGTATCAACCAATTCACCATCTACATAGAAACTCAACGTTCCAGAATATTTATCTGCGCCATCGATGTGGCCAATATCCATCTCGAGCGACTTATAGAGGCCATCAATATTGTATAATGCAGCGCCAGTATAATTACAATACAATCCCTGTGTATACTGCTTACTCATCATATAAATTGTCCTGCCACTATCCTCAAGCACATGCATATTTCCATTCGTTTCATATGGTTTCAGTTTCTTAGCCGCGGTGTCGCTCTCATTCATACCAATATAAACGGTCTTGGTGTTGCCGTTCCACGAAACGTCCTGACCGAGTGCGTTGCCTACTGCGCGTACCGGCAGGTAAGTTGTACCATTATAGATAAACGGCTCAACGGTGCTGCCGTTTGCATCCTTCGGAGTTACCGGTGCGCCATTAACGACCAGCTTGATGCCGCAGTACTGCACGCGGATATTCTTGTAAACCGTATTTGCCGCAAGTGCCGTGCCGGTAACCATGCCGGTGCAGAGTGCCAGTGCCGCAAAGCGCTTGAAAATGTTATTCATCATGGTCTTTTTCATCGTTTTTCCTCCTAATTTTACGGGTTTTACCCGTTTATGACTTGTTTGTACAGACTTTCGTTAATTTTTTCCTGATTAGGACAGGCCGCTTACGGTAAAGGTGAGCGTCGGGTGCTTCATCTTCACGCCGAGGTCGCTGAGCGTATCCTTATCCGCCGTAAAGGTTACGGTGACTTTATCGCCGTTGGAAAGGCCGCTGTCCGGCTCGACGGTGTAGTTCATCGCCTGAATCAGTTCCCAGCTGCCGTCCATGTACTTTGCCGCGGACTTGATAACGTCTTGCGAACCGGTAATGTATTCCATCTGCTGGCGACGTTCCTTGGTCAGCAGCTGCTCGCACATGCCGTCGTAGTCAACATCTACTGTGGCCGTGCCGTTGCCCTCTGTACCATTATAGCTTACCGTAACATAGTCCTCCATGTCAATACTCTTTCCACCAGAAAGTGACATCATTAGGAAAATTGCTGCCACTGCAATGCATATAATTACAATCAGAATGGGTACCGTGTAGTTTTTCTTCTTCTGGTACGCCGGGTACGGGTACTGCGGATTGGGTGCGTAATTGTTGGTGTTGTAGTTTTCATTCATGGTTTTTGCCCTCTTTCTTGTGTTATCAGTTGATGTGTGTGTGTCAGCGGAACGCCTGTTTCCTCCCTTCATAGATATAAGAGGGATGGATTTCGGAAAAGATTTAAGATTTTCAAAAAAGTCGAAAATTTTCAGAAATTTTTTTGAGGGCAAAAAAGACAGCCTCTGAAGCACTTCGGAGGCTGTCTTTGGAAGCGGAATATTGCGTTACTGCTTTATGCGTTACTTGATATCGGTCACCAATTCATAGCCATCGCTCTTTTCCGTGATCGCGTCTATCACATCCTGCAGGGTTTGATACCCCTCCAGCGAATAGCCGTGACCGTTCGGGTCATCCAGACTGAAATCGAACCGGAGATTGTAGCTGTTCCAAAATATCTGATCCAGATCAACGTCAATCTGCCCTTCCTCGTCGATGCTCAAATTGTAGTATCCTGCTCGCATGTAATAGTCAAACTTGGAGTTTGAACCGCCAAGACTGTTCTCGTATGTCAGGCGGTACACCATAGTGTACTCACTCATCGGATACAAGTCTTTCTCGTCCGGCTTGGCATATTTCAGGTAGCTGCCGACATACTCGAGACCGGCCAGCCGCTCTTCCGGCTTCTTGTAATCATCGTAGATACCATACTTTTGGATAACGCGCTCAGCGTTCGACTGCATAGCAGCCAGCGTTTCATCGTCGATCTGGTCCAGCTTAGTAACGAGTTTCTCCAGTCCGCTCACCTCAAAAGTCTTGGATGTTGCTATCGGTGTGCGGCCGGTCTGCGCGATAATGGCGTTCACGCTCTCATCGCTGACCGACACGGTAACAGTATCGCCGTTGGACAGACCGCTGTCCTTATCCAGTACATACTCAATATTGCTGAGAACATCATCATGAAAATCCCCTTGGACACTTGCCTCGCCTCTCGGCTCGATACCGGTGAATGTAACATGAAGATTCTTGAATATGTCGATTTCGCCCTCGCTCAGCAGTCCTTCAACTGTGTAGGTCAGCTTGGTGCTTTTCAGCTTGCGGTGCGTCTGTTTGAGCGCATCCTCGTTCATCGTGAAATTGATCGTCACCGTGTCGCCGTTGGACAGGCCGCTGTCCGGCTCCACCGTGTACTGCAGAGACTGGACTACATCGTAGCTGCTGTCGCCCGTCTGACTGGCATAATCTATCGCCTCCAGCGAACCAGACAGCTGTGTGCTCACATCGTCCGGCAAAAGGCTCAGACAGAAGTAGTCGTAGTCAAACTCCACATCTACAGTACCTGTGCCGTTATCACCACTGTAGGTTACCGTCACATAGTTACTCATATCAATACTGTTTTCACTAGGAAGTAACCTGATTGCGAAAATGACTGCTGCTGCGACGCACGCTATCAAGATAAGGATGGGTATGGTGTGGTTTTTCTTCGGTTGGTACGCCGGATACGGGTACTGCGGATTGGGCGTGCAATTATTGCTGTTGTAGTCTTCATTCATGGTTTTACCTTCTTTCTTGTGCCGATTGGTAATGTTTGTATTTTGGCAGAATGCCTGTTTTCTCCCTTCATAGATATAAGAGGAACGGGATTTTCAAAAGGATTTAGGATTTTCGATTTTTGCGAAAAATTTTTCCGAGAAAAAAGACAGCCATCGAAGCGGTTCGGCGGCTGTCTATTCCAGATAAAATTTACTGCTCGGTCATGGTGTCGATGAGCCATGTACCGTCCGACTGCAGCTGCATATGGTATGCGTAGCTCTGCGGAATCTCCTTGTAGCTGCCGTCCTTATAGGTAACGCCAATCAGTTCCTTGGAGACAACGGTAGCGGTGTTGCCGCTGGTTTTCTGGCTGCTTACTTCAACCGAAATGACGTTCTCCTTGATGCCCTGCTTGTACAGCTTGCTGACAAGCGCCTGCTGCTCCTTGTAAGCCGAACTGCCGTGTAGCAGCGTCGATGCAACATAGGAGAAGGTGCCCGCGTTAATGGCGTCATTCAGGCCGTAAACGTAGCTGTACAGCGTGTCAGACGGGTCAGCCACCGTAACCGGCTGTGCTGCCTGCTGCGGCTGGGTCTGCGCCGGAGCCTGGGTCTGCGTCTGCTGCTGAGTCTGCGTGTTAGCCTGCGGCTGGGTTTCCTGTTGTGCAACCTTGTACTCGCGCGATGCGCCGAACGGGTCCTTGGTGCAGTGCTCGCGCGTCATGGCCATGCCGTGGTCGCCGCCTGCCGCCGTAATGGTGAGATAGACATCGCCGTCCTCAAAGTCCACGGTCACGTCACCGCTGTTGCCGTGGCTGTCCTTGTAGGCACCGGTGGCCTGCGTGTTGTCATCGTTCAGCGTCAGCGACAGCTTATCGATGGTGGTGATGTACTTACTGTTATCCCACGATGCATTCGCGGTCATGCCAAAGGCGGTTTCGTCGCCCACCAGCTCAAAGCCGATGAAAGTTTCCACTTCGCTGTTGTACCTGTCTGCCATCCAGTAGCCGGCGTAGTCGGCCACATAGACAGGTTCGGCAGTCTCTTCCGGCAATTCTTCTTCTGCGTCCATGTCGTCTTCCGGAAGGGTATCTGTCCATGCACTTTCATTTCCGAACAATTGCGCCAGACCGATCAGGAACCCGCTTGCCCACGAGGCACGAACGGCTCCGCCGAAAATCGCCGCAGCAACGATATATGCCAGCACAGACAGTGCCACACGGCCGCCCGAACAGTCCGGCTTAAGATTGTTCTGCTCGATTTTCTCCTGCACATGATCAAAGTATACACGGTTAAAGCGCACCGCGAGCAGAATGCTGCTGACCAGTCCCCAGATGCTCGCACCGAGCGCGACCGCCAACAGTACCGCCGCCACAAGCAGCTGACTACCCCAGATGAATCCGGATACGAGCACGCAGACCACAAACAGGATAATCGGCCCAGCCATCGCCTTGAGCCAGTTCACCCACACGCCGCGGTACGCCGCATGGTACAGCGTCAGGAAGAAGGACGCCCAGTTGATGCGTCCTTTGCCGCCCGCCTTGATATCCACGAACTGCTCCAGATAGTAGTCGCTGTTGCTGCCGATAATCTGACGGCACATGCCGTCCTCGGTCAGTGGCTGCTGTACCGGAACCTCCTGCACCGGCGGTTCCGGCTCCTGCTGCACAACCTGTGCACCGCAGTTGCTACAGAATACTTCGCCTTCTGCTATTTTGTGTCCGCATTTTTCGCAAAACATATGTTTTTCCCCTTGTGATGTCAAATTATGTCGATAGTTAAATTATAATTGGGTTTCGGGTTATAGTCAATGGGCATATGTGCTTTAACTCTCGATCGTCATGCCTAAGACCTGCGCCAGCTTGTCCTTTAGCTGCATGGCACGCTCTTGGTAGAGTTCGCCGGACTTATCCCAGATCAGCATTTTCTGTGCTGAACCGCCTGCGGCCTCCATTCCTGCGGCCTCGGCCTGCTGCTCGGCCTGCTTTTCCCATGCCTGCTGCTCCTGCTCCAACGCACTGTACTCGTTTGCCGACAGGGTCTGTTTGAGACAGTCCATCAGCACCGAACAAGTGTGCTGCCACCAGTAATCCGTTCTGCCTGCTGCATAGTTCATTCCCACCTGTGAGTTCGTCGCAGAACCCAGTTCGTAGTAATATACATTATCCCACTGCAGACCCTCGTTGATAGTGTCCTCTGCGGTTGCCTTCAGCTGCTCAGGTGTTTTCGTCGGTTCAGTGTATTCACGGAACGAGTCGCCCAGCTGCTGTTTATCCGTCTCAGTCTGCGCCAGCAGCGACTGAATAAGCGCGTCCGGTGCCTCCGGCGGCTCAAAGCCGTTCGCCGGTGTCTGCGGATAATACGGAATTTTCTTCGCTGCCTGGAAAATGTACGCATCCTCGCCCGACAGCGAATAGTCTGTACCGTCATGGAAGAAGGTCGAACGGAAGTATTCGCCGTCACGCCGAATGGCCGAAAGCTCCTCCTCGGCCTCCTGCGGGGTCCAATGTTCATCGCCCTCGGCAGCAGTTCCGAAACCTACACTCGTTATCGCACCGGTATTCAGGTCTCTCGTTGCCGAGATATCCGAAACCGCCTTCCACTCTCCGTCCTCAATGGTATATTCCCGCATCCAATCCGAGATGCCCATTACCGTTCGATTGCTATCATTCTTTTCATCAATCTCGTACGTGCTTACGATTGGCCAGCAGAGATAAGTCTTCGGGTCGCCTTCCTTTTTATATAGGTAGCACCCACCGGTCGGCAGTGTATAGGTGGCGTGCCACGAAACGCGGTAGGTCTTATTGTGATACAGAGGTCCCCATGTTACACGATTTGCGCGTTCACCATCCCAGCTGTACACAGAAAACCAGCTGCCGATATTGACACCATCGGTATTTCCCACGCTGTTTCTGATAGAGCCATCATTATAAATACAGAACAGTTCATCCTCACCGTCACCATCAAAATCAACCAACTTTGCGGTCAGCAGACCGGAATACGCATTTCGTGAGATGTCCGTACGCTCGCCAAACTGCTCCTGCAGCTCGGAAATGACATTGAGATACGCCGTATTCTGATCATAATCCGCCTGTACGGCAGCCAGTTCTTCTGCGGACTGCGTCTGCTGCTCGACCTGCTTTTCCTGCACCTGATGGGCCATCTTCGGCACTGCAACTGCGCCGCCTGCAGCCATTGCCGCAACGAGCAGGCCCGCGACGATCTTCACGCCGACCGCACTTGAGCTTGCCTTTGCAGCCGCTGCTGTTCCGGCCTTTGTGGCCGCAGAGTGTGCCGCGGTATGCGCGGCGGCGGACGAGCTAGCCGAAGCCGCAGCAGCTGCCGCGCTGACCGCTGCACGCACTTTGACGAGCAGACCGCCAGCCTCTGCCGCTGACAAGCCGCCGCGCTGCGCAAGCAATCCGCGCAGACATGCCAGCAGCATCGGAATCGAGGTGGAGTACAGCTTGATGCCCTT